>JAQTOX010000064.1 GCA_028713055.1 Methylococcales bacterium
ATCTTCATGTTCAAGTGTCATAAAGATTGCACTCCAATTAAATTATCTAGCATTTCTAACAGTTCTTTATGCTGAAAATTTTCCACCTGATGTCGAATTTCTACCCCTAAAGGGTAGTCAATATCACTGATAAGTCCGGCAATTTCGATACAATAGTCTTGATCTAAAAGTTCCACAGCTTGACGCAATTCGCCCAATAAGGTTTGAGGAAGTTTGCTGAGAGTTAGATTCATGTCGATAGACGGTTGTTGCCCATTCGTTCCGTGTAATGGTTCCTCATAGAGAAAATGTACGTCTAAATGTTTGGCTAAGGCATCAAAAATTTCATTTTCTCGGTAAGGTTTGCGTACAAAATCGTCGCAGCCTGACGCTAGTATTTCGAGGCGTTCTTCTTCAAGAGCGTGAGCAGTTAGCGCGATAATCCGGACTTTTGAACCTGTTTCACTAACACGGATAAGACGCGTTGCCTCTAAACCATTCATAACGGGCATACGAATATCCATCCAAATCAAATCCGGCTGCCAGGCTTCAAATTGATTGACCGCCTCTTGACCATTGAACGCATCACGCATCTCAAATCCTAGCGGCATTAACAGTTTATGCAATAACAGTCGGTTTTCAGGTTGATCTTCGGCTACCAGCAAACGATAACGAGGTTGCCCCGGTACTAATCCTATTACCTTTCCATGTTTTCGGTCGCCCGAAATCACGTTATCCGGCGCGGCAGACAGTGTTACCGGAATTTCGAAATGAAATATAGAACCTTTACCGAGTATCGAACTAACTTTCAATACACCTTGCATCAATTCGACAAATTGACGACTGATAGCCAGTCCAAGTCCGGTTCCAGCTTCTACAGAGGTTTGTTGTCCCATCACTTGCACGAAAGGCGTAAATATATGTCGGCAATTTTCCTCGCTAATGCCTGATCCCGTATCTTCTACCGTAAAACGTATCCACACACTAGATTCAGATTCTCGATCGGTAATTTCGGCACATAGCGTAACGCCACCTTGCTTGGTAAATTTGATTGCATTACCGACTAGATTTATCAACACTTGGCGCAATTTACCGGCATCCACAAGGACATAACGGGGAAGATTCGGGGGTAATACAATGCTAAAATTCAGTCCTTTTTCTATTGCCCGTACATTTAGTAGCGATTGAATTTCATGTAACAAATGATGCAAATCGCTGTTGGATACTTGCAGTTCGATTCGTCCCGCTTCAATCTTAGAAATATCCAGCACGTTATTGATGAGTTCTAGCAAATGTTCACCACTTTGGACGATGATGTCCAAATCTTCTGCTTGATCCTGAGACACCGTGGCATCGGCACGCATGAGTCGAGAAAATCCAAGAATAGCATTAAGCGGGGTACGCAACTCATGGCTCATATTAGCGAGAAATATGCTTTTGGTTTTGTTGGCGGATTCGGCAGCATCACGCGCCAGTAGCAGTTCCGCTTCGATTCTTTTCCGTTCGGCAACCTCTGTACGGAGATGGTCTGCGGCACGGGTCAGCTCTACAGATTGTCTTTCTAATTCATCTTGCATATGCGCTTTAGCCGATTGAAGAGCTTGATTGCGGAGAAGTTGAATTTGTTTTTCTAGTAGCGCATTTGCCGATGTATCCGTTATACCCAGTGATTGATATAGCTTCATCGCCAACCATTGGCGGTATTCATTCTCCATAGCCTGAAGTTTGATTTTAGCCCCCCAGCGTTCAAAGCAACTGTAAGCCTGTTGCCAATACACGTTGGTCAGTTGGTCGTTACCGCGTTCTTGCCAAAAGTGCGCTGCTCGCTCGTATGCCACGCCTTCCCACTGGATAAAGCCTCCTGATTTAGCACCGTCAATAGCTTGCTCATACAATTCCATAGCTTCTGTATATTGGTTGTCGAGTTTAGCCAGTTCTGCGGCAGCTAGTTTATGTTGGTACTCGAAATTTTCGGGACTATAAGTTGCCCAAAGGCGAAGATTATCAACGATACCAACTATTTCAGTGCGACGTTCACTTTGCCGAGTTTCATCTGCATCCGGAACGAGTGCAGTGAGAATAAGTAAACGTACAAAGAGATGTTCAGACCAAGGCAAGAGTCCTTGCGTCCCTACGGTATAGAGAATGGGTTCTACTTGCTCTGACATTTTCAACGCATCGTCATAACGGCACAGCACTAAAAGTGAAAAAGTTTTCATGATTTTGTAACTGCAGGTCACTTGGATATTTCCATGTGCCGCGACTTTTTCAAGATAATCGTCTTCCTGTAAGAATGCACAACTTTCATCGTCAGAAAGAAAAGAGAAGATTAGCAGCCCGCCTTCTAGGAGATCGATAGCCCATTGGTTAAAACGTGTTTGACTGAAAGCGAGAGACCGCTGCGATTCTTTGGTTAAATCGCTTAGAGCAACGCCCTGATAAAATCGACAGTACATATTATGTCCAAGTGCGTAAGCGGTATATTGCAAATTGCCTGATTGCAGACCAATCTCGCACGCCTCAGCATAGTCTTCGCTTCCCTTTTTAAGATGTTGGAACCAGTGCTGTACAGAGCTGCCGTTCATCAAAAAGTACACGCTTCGATCAGTGGGTGAATGGAAAACATCGCTCATAAGATGCGTGCCAAGTTCAGCAAATTCTTTTGCAAGCACAAAATCATTGGCGACCCAGCAGAGTAATCCTGCAAAAGCAGGATGGCTGTAGCTAACCTGCTCGATATTACCGTGTTGTAGCGTTAAATTCACCACTTTGGGTACGATTACACTCCAGAGCTTTTGATGCGAACGGTAGCAGGGCGGTCCCATAGTGATGAGAATCTTCGCCGCCATACGCATTTCTGAATGACTCATGATGGGCAAGTTAACGAGTGAGGCAACGGAGCAACCTGCCAGACTACGGCGTACAAGATCAATTTCATTAACACACGCGGTCTCATACCCGTCTTCTGGTAGGATTATTCCGAGAGCAGCTAAGGCTTGGCGACCTACAGAAATAGCCGCCGGATACCGAGCAAGTAAAGTATTTTGGATAATTAGGGTATTCAGAACCCCTGCCTTTTCGGTTGGAGTTCTGGCGTGTGCCACCGCTTGTTCGATACAAGACTCGGATTTTGTCCGATTTCCTTCCAGAAATTCGCTTTCCGCCCATTCATGAAAAAGAGTCATTGCCAAATCGTGGTGATTACTCCAGAGATAGTCGACAAAAGTCGGAATATCAAGGAAACGTCCTGCCGCCCGATGAAACAGAAGAGCTGCCTGGTAAGCCGTGGCACGTTGCGCTTTATGGGCGGCAGCGATGTTAAGCTCCACTGCATGAATTTGTTCAGCGGTAGTTGTTATCAGCGACTGTCCGACGTTTAGATGACTCACCACCTCAAATAAGTAATCAGTCAGCTGTTGTGGGCTAAGACGATCGAGCAGCAGTCGCCCAATTTCCAAATGAACTGAAGGTAGGCTTTCGAGTGGAATTAAACCATAGGCGGCTTGCTGTACTCGGTCGTGAACGAACATAAATCTTTCTAAGGATTGGTCGCTTCGATTGCCAATCGGTATCACCATTTCTTGAATGGCGAGAAGGCGGGATCGGCACTCGGTAGGTTTTTGCTTGCTGATGACGGTTAGATTATCAAGATCGAAATGGTTGCCTAAACACGCTGCTTTGCTGAGTAGATCCCGACTCTCTTGATCAAGGCGAAAGAGTTTAAGACGAAAAAGTTCCACCACATCATTTGGCAATCCGCTAACACCTGTGGTTTCCATTTTCCAGAACCAGCAATCGCAGCTCCGGTCAAAGTGAAGTAAGCCAAATTCATATAAAAATGTAAACGAACACTGCGTGAAAAATGGATTTCCTTGTGTTTGACTGTGGACAAATTCTGCCAAACCTTCGGGATTTTCAACCTTTGGCTGTAGCAGGTCTTTTACCCAAGTCAGTACATCAGTCACTTCAAGATTTCGAATCTCGATAACGCTTACCGGAACGCTTTGGCGACGGAGTTCTTCTATAGTGGCAATCAATGGATGGAAGTTGTCTACTTCGTTATCTCGATAGGGCGCAATGACCAGCAGATAGCGAAGCGTGGTTCCAATTTGGAATTGTTTAAGTAATTCGAATGATGCGGTATCTGCCCATTGCCAGTCATCGATAAATAAGACTACGGGATGTTCGGGTTGGCAGACGGCAACAAAAAAGTTTTGAAGTACGGTAGCAAAACGGTGTCGTGCTTCCAGCGGACTAATTTCCATTACCGCAGGTTGAGAACCTAGAAGCGCGTCGAATTCTGGCACTAAGTCGACGAGTATTTGTCCCAATACACCGACGGCTTGCTGCAACGTCGTTTTCCATTGCTGGCGTAACGATTCACTTTCGGACAATAATTCTCGGGCGAGTTCAGAGAGTGCCTGACGAATTGCAAAGTACGGAATATTTTGTTGATACTGATTGAACTTGCCTTGAAGGAAAAACCCATTTCGATCGCGAACTGGTTTTCGGATTTCCCGCACTAAAGCGGTTTTTCCTACCCCAGAATAGCCTGGTACCAAAATGACTTCGCCCGATCCACTGCTCACCCTGTCAAAGGATTCCATAAGAGAGATAATGGCTCTTTCACGACCATAGAGATGATTTTGCTTGGTAAAGCGGGGGGATGAGGAGGGCTTTTGATTTTCGTTGTACATATTTTCAGCGTCCTAATTATTATCAAAATTTTCTTTTAGAATCGTTGTCTCGCCTGACGCTTCAACAAGCTGAATAATCTGCTCAAATTGAAAGCCTTTTGCCAATTCATCTAAACCTTCAGCAATTTCAGGTGAAATAACCCACGTTTGTTCAATCACGCTCTCAATTTCTTCCATGTCTAGGCTCAAAGTCGCCTCTTGTAAGCATTGACGCAATTCTGACGGTAATACCGCTAACATTTCAGCCGTGATTTCTGTGGTAGGTGATGATGCGATGATTTCCGTTTCTTCGTAAATAAATTCAACACCCAAATGTTTTACTAACGCAGCAAAAATTTCGGAAACGTGAAACGGTTTGTGCAGAACGGCATCACAACCCACCTCAATAATGTACTGATGCTGTTCTTTGAAAACACTCGCAGTTAATGCGATTATTTTCACCTTATCGCCGTCTTTAAGTTGGCGGATTTTTGTGGTCGCTTCATAACCGTTAATATCAGGCATCCGCATATCCATCCAAATCAAATGCGGTTGCCATTCTTCAAACATACGAATCGCATCGCGTCCATTTTCTGCTTCACGGACTTTAAAACCCATTTTAGTCAACATGGATACAAGCAATAACCGATTGTCGGTGTTGTCATCGACAACCAATAACCGCCACGTCGGTTGATTAGGTGCAAGACTTTTGACCGTTTTGAAATTTCCTTCTATGGCTACGTCGGTTGGATCTGCTAGTTTAACCGGTAGTTCAATTTTAAATGTTGAGCCGACACCAAATTTGCTGCTAACTCTGATTTGTCCGCCCATCAATTCGATTAAAGATTTTGAAATCATCAACCCCAACCCCGTTCCTTGAGCATCGGCATTATTTTGGGTCAATTGCACAAATGGTTTGAAAAGTTCCTGTAGCTTGTCAGCGAAAATACCAATCCCACTGTCAATGACTTCGATGGTCAACAGTGTCTCATCCAATAACTGGCAAGTGTAAGCACGTAAAATAACCGAACCTTCCGCTGTAAATTTAACGGCATTGCCCAGCAAATTGATTAGCACTTGTCGTAATTTGCCACTGTCTGTTCTGATAAATCGCACCATATTCGGCGCAAGTTCCAATCGAAAATCTAACGATTTACTCACTGCACGAATGTTAATCATCACACCAATATCACTTAGCAAGTCAATCAAATCGCAGGCTTGAATATCTAACTCTAAACGTCCTGCTTCAATTTTTGAAATATCTAATACGTCGTTAATCATCGCCAGTAAATGTGCGCCACTGCGATTAATGATAGCGAGCGTTTCTTTTTGTTTTTGAGTAACCGTTGCATCCAAACTCATCAATTCTGAAAACACCAAAATAGCATTTAACGGCGTACGTAATTCGTGGCTCATCGTCGCAATAAACGTGCTTTTAGCAACATTGGCTTTTTCGGCGGCTTCTTTGGCAATCGAAAGCGCAAGCGTGCGTTCTTCCACCAACTTTTCAAGATGATCGCGGTGTTGTTTCAATTCAGCTTCGGATTGCTTACGCTCGGTGATGTCACGTCCAAATCCCAACACCCCAATTAACCGTCCATTTACACCGTACATTGGCGTTTTAACTGTTTCGAGTAACGCACGATTTCCATTGTCAGCAAATGTTATCCACTCCTCGTTGATAGTCGACTTCCCCGCGTTTATGGTCTTACAATCATTGGCACGAAAAAAATCAGCGAGTTCTCGATCAACAAAATCGTAATCTGTTTTACCGACAATCTCGCTTTCTTTCGCACCAAAAAAACGTTCAAACATCGGATTACACGCTAAATAAACGCCTTCTGCATCTTTAAGCCAAATCAAGTCGTGTAACGTTTCAAATATGGCTCGCAATTTCGCTGTATTTTCTGACTGCTCTTTTTTTCCTTCTTCGATAGCGTCGAGCATTCGATACAAATGCGTAGCCAATAAACCGATTTCATCGCATCGCCCAATATCTTCGCGCTCAAATACCCGCCCATGCTCGGCATCATTGGCAACTTTGATCAAACGGTCTAAGCCATGTGTTAATCGTTGCGCTAATTTTGCAGCGATAACGGTGATGATTAGCACAAAAAAAACAGCTACTCCCAAACCCGCAATTGCAATTTCACGTAAATTGGCATTCGCTATTTCCCGCGTTAATTCGACCCGCACCCAACCGATAAATAAGTCGTGTGTTTTGATGGGAACAACAACATCGATTAGATTCGACTCACTCAATAAAATTTGTGGTTCATGCTCAGCATTAAATAGGCGTTGACTAATCTCATCTTTAAAAAATTGCCCAATATATTCGGGCTTTGTTGACGCGAGTATTTCGCCGCGTTCTGACATGACAACCGCAAAGTTAAGATCAGATTCTCTAGCACCTTGTAACACTTCTTGTAAACCGACGACATCATCGGCTAATACCCAAGACGCACTACTAAATGCCAATGTTTGCGCCAAATCAAACGCGCTTTTGGTACTTTGAGCATAAAAAAATTTTTGTTGAAAAGAAAACAGCGCGTATCCCGTTCCTATCATGATGGCGAGTGAAATAAGTGAAAATGCCCACGATAATTGGCGACGAATGGAACGCCCCCAAATACTACTCAATCGAACAAATAAACGACGCATTAGATTCATTTTTAATTTTAATCAGTAGTCAATTTTGCGAACTGTTTTTGAAAACTTTTCCAAAAACTCGCGTACTGGACGATAGGTTTCATCGTTTGCTGACTCAAAATTAGAAATTGGCAATTTTGCTAACATCATTTTGCCTTCTTCATTGTCTTGTAATCCAAAAAGAAGTTGTGCGAATTTTTTTGCAATTGGCGCGGGAATATCTTGGCGTACTACCCAGCCATTATTTAACAACGGTTCTGTTTGCCATTTCACAACGAGCTGTTCTGCCATTTCTGGATGTTCAACTTCAAAACCTTTCCACGGCACAGGCCACGTTGCAGCAGCAGCAACTCGACCACGAAATACGTTCATGATGGATGATTCTTGTGACCCAACATAAATATTTTCAACGTCACGATCAACGTTAAGACCGTGTGTGTGCAAGTAGTATTGTGGCATCATCGTCGCGGCTAGGGCTGTTGGTGCAGGATAAGAAATGGTTTTTCCTTTAAGGTCAGATACGTTGTGAATTTTGCTGTCTTTACGCACTAAAATAATACCTCGAAAAACGTCGTCATCGCCCATTTTGCCAAAAATGTGATACCCATGTTTGAGTGACTGTATCGTTTGATAGGGATTCGGCATGGCAAAGTCGAAATGCCCTGCGTACAGTTTACTTTCAAAATCGTCATAATCACGGGAAGCTTCTAATGTGAAATGTACTTCTGGAATATGGTTATTCATATAATTCACAATCGGATTGTAGAGTTCCATTAGCCGCTGTGGATTATGCAGCGGATGAATGCCAACAATATATTCTGTGAGTTGCGGTGTATTTTCTGAAGTAAAAACAGGCTGGTAAGTACTTTCTTCCGTTTTATCGCAAGCACTGATAACTAATGTGACAATGAGGAATAGCCAAAACGAGAAGTGGTTTTTTTTGATTATATTTAACATGATAGTTTCTCTCTTCAATTTTCGAGTAGTGAAAAAGCTTGCCGTGCAGAGGGGGATGTCAACAAATTGTGGTTTTGAACTTTGGATGATATTAGCTGCATTTTTTGGCACACGGTACATAAATTTTACCGGGTGAGAACTTACCCATTTGCGAAAACTAAAAAACGAGGGCGGTGGAGAATTTCAATAAATTACGGGGTGATTTTTGTGGGTAAACTGCCAACCATTAGAACCAGCACAGTTGTTCTAATGGTTGTTTTGCACGGACAGGTGAAAGTTATTTTTTAATAATGACTTTGTCATCAATAACCAATTCAGAAATGCCACCTAAAGAAGCTTTCAACGTACAACTGGCTTTTTTAAAACCGCCCGTTCCCGTATTTTCACCCTCCCACATTAACGTAATATAAGTGTCTTTGTCAGTGTCTATTTTAGTGGGGAAAAAGACTTGCTCGCCTGTCGCACTTTCAACCGCCGCAGGACATTTCTGATTTGCCATACCTTGAATGTTTGCATAATTTCGAATCATTGCTTCAGCTTCCATTTCAGCAACTGTTTTTTGTTTGCTTTCACCAACCATCGCAAAACCAATAACAAACACGCCAACAACTGCAATAACAATTCTCATGGTGTTGTTAATCATGGGTTCTTTTTCTTCGCTCATACTTAATTCCTCATTGTTATTTTAAAAATCGATGCCCTGCTCTGCTTTCACGCCCTGCGCGAAAACATGTTTAATTTTTGCCATTTCTGTCACGGTATCCGCCGCAGTAATTACTTCGAGTGGCGCATTTCGTCCCGTTAAAATCAAATGCAACCACGACGGTTTTTCCTGTGTAATGAAATCAGCGACTTCTTGTCCTGAAATCCAACCGTAGCCGCAACAGTAATTTATTTCGTCCAGTAACACCACATCAAACTTTTCTGACAAAATTTGTTGCTTGGCAAATTCCCAAATGTCACGACTGGTTTTAATATCTTGTTCAGGATTTTTGGTGTCCCAAGTAAAACCATCACCGAGAGCATGCCATTCGATATTTTCAAAACGTTGCGCGGCTTTTTGTTCGCCTGTTTGCCATTGCCCTTTGATAAATTGAATTACGCAAACATTCATGTCCCAACCTGCCGCGCGAAAAACCATCCCGAATGCGCTGGATGATTTGCCTTTGCCTTCACCCGTGTTGACGACGGTTAAACCGTGACGGCGTTCGCGGGATTTCACTCTAAGCCCTCAATGCGTTGTAAATTTTCAATCTCAACATGCGTTAAGCCAGTTAATTCGGCAATCGTTTGAATATCCATTCTCTTACTTAACATGCCTTTTGCAATTGCCAACGCTTTGTCTTTTTCACCTTGTTGAATGCCTTGCTGGATACCCTCGTCAAACTTCTTTTTTTTGTCAGTTTCAAAATTGTATTCTTCAATCATGGCGTATTTTTCTTCAGGCGACACAAGATTTTTCGCAATTGAATTGATGACAGTTTGGAGTTCGGGACGGTGATAATTGGTTTCTTCGATTTGTTCAGTCAAACTCTCTTTAATCGCACTTAACCATTCGCGGTAGATTTCAGGTGTATTTTCATCAACATATTTCACGGCGAGGTAAATCACTTTGTGTTTAATTTCACCGAGTGAATTGCCGTAACGGTCTTTCGGGTCAAAATCAATCACAGCCACATCCGTTTTATGTTTGTCAGCGGAGGTTAAAACCACAATCGTATAAACCGTTAAGTCAGGTTTGTAATTGCTGTATTTTGCGGCTTGTTCAAGCAACGCCACGCAATGATAATGCAAAAAACGGTCGTAATAATCGTTGCCATTTTGATGTTGAATTTCAATGATGACTCGATTTTTTAAGTCTTCGGCATACAAATCAAACTCGACTTTGACGATTTTTTGCTCAAACGATTTCTCTGTTTCAACTTTGTCAATTTCCAACTCAATGCCAATGATGTCTTTTACGAACGCTTTAAAAACGTCGAGTTGTGAAAAGGCTTTTTTAAAAATTACACCGTATTGTAAAGAAGCGACCTGTTTCATTGTTGTTCCTGCGACTTAAACGAATCCACTAACATCAACGCCACGCCAATCGTAATCGCCGAATCGGCAATGTTAAACGCTGGCCAATGATATGTGCCGTAATACACATCGAGAAAATCAATCACATATCCATAAAAAAGACGGTCGACTAAATTGCCAATCGCGCCACCTAAAATCAGCGATAACGCCACAGCGAGTAGCGTTTCGTTTTCTTTTAAACGGGTCAACCAAATAGTCATAATCGTACTCATGATGATTGCCAACGCCGCAAAAAACCAACGTTGCCAACCACCCGCTTCACTTAAAAAACTAAACGCCGCGCCGGTGTTGTGAACATAAGTGAGATTAAAAAATGGCATCACCGCAATCGATTCATAAAGCGCAAATGTTTTATCAATGGCGATTTTGCTGGCTTGGTCTAAACCTAACGATAAAAACGCAAGCCACAACCATTTCAACATAGGAAACTTAGGCATAAAGACGTTTCTCACCTTCACCAGTTAAAGCGATATTTTCAACGCAACGTCCACATAATTCAGGATGTTCAGCGTGCGAACCAACATCTTCACGTTGATGCCAACAACGGACACATTTTGGTGCGGTTGAAGGCGTAACGGTGATTTTTAGCGAATCCGATTTCGTAATCTTCGCACCAGACGTGATGAATACAAAACGTAATTCGTCGCCCAATTTATCAAGCGTTTCAAACGTTTTCGCGTCACATTCAAGTTCTACATTTGCGCCAAGTGACGAACCAATTTCTTTTGTTGAACGAGAATGCTCAAGAGCTTGACTGACTTCTGCACGAACATCCATCACGGTTTGCCAGAAATCGTGATTGAACTCAGCATCAGAATCTAACGACACTAAATCTTCATACCAAGTTGTTAAAAACACCGATTCCGGACGTTTATGCACCGCTGGTAAATGTTGCCAAATTTCATCCGCCGTATAACTCAAAATCGGCGCAATCCAACGGGTCAAGGCTTCTAAAACATGGAACATTGCCGTTTGTGTTGAGCGACGCGCCACTCCGTCTGTTTTTGCAGTGTATTGGCGGTCTTTGATAATGTCCAAATAAAAACTTCCCAAATCAATCACGCAAAAATGATGTACTTTTTGGAAAATTGTTTGGAATTGATAAGTTTCGTAAGCGGCTTTAACTTCTTCTTGCAACGTAAAGGCACGGTCTAAAACCCAACGATCAAGCGGTAATAATTTCGCCGTTTCAACCAAATCTTCGGCAGGATTGAAATCATTTAAATTCGACAACAAGAAACGCGCGGTATTTCGCAAACGGCGATAACCGTCCGAGGTGCGCTCTAAAATTTCATCTGAAACACGCATTTCACCGCGATAATCGGTCGAGGCAATCCACAAACGCAACACGTCTGCACCTAATGTTTTCATCACAGATTGTGGCGGAATGACGTTGCCTTTTGATTTCGACATTTTTTCGCCTTTCGCATCGACTGTAAAACCATGCGTTAAAACGGTTTTATACGGCGCAACGCCATTCATGGCAGTTGACGCTAACAGCGACGATTGAAACCAACCACGATGCTGGTCAGAACCTTCTAAATATAAATCGGCTGGGAAATGAAGTTGTTCACGACGTTCTAAAACCGCCGCGTGCGTCACGCCAGAATCAAACCAAACGTCTAATGTGTCAGTCATTTTGTCGTAATCGTTTGCTTCGTCGCCTAAAAATTCAGCGGCTGTCGCATCAAACCACGCATCAATGCCTGATTTTTCAATTTTTTGTGCGACTTGCTCAATGAGTTCAGCCGTTTTCGGATGCAATTCGCCTGTTTCTTTATGCACAAAAAAAGCAATCGGCACGCCCCAAGTACGTTGACGCGAAATGCACCAATCAGGGCGATTTTCCATCATGGTTTCAATTCGCGCTTGCCCCCATTCAGGAATCCACGCAACTTTTTTAACTTCGGCTAAGGCTTGTTCACGCAATTTATTCTGATTCATCGAAATAAACCATTGCGGCGTAGCGCGAAAAATAATCGGCGTGTGGTGTCGCCAGCAATGCGGATAACTGTGCAAAAGCGTTTGTTGATGCACCAAATTACCGCGTTCGTGCAACACGTCTAAAACGTGAGTATTGGCTTTGAAAACGTGTTCGCCTGCGAAAATTTCCACATTTGGCAAAAATACGCCATCGCCACCGACAGGACAATCGACAGGTAAATCATAAACGCGACCGACAACGTAATCTTCTTGACCATGCGCTGGTGCAGTATGAACCGCGCCTGTTCCCGCATCCGTGGTAACATGGTCGCCCAAAATAATTGGTACTTGGCGGTCATAAAACGGATGTTGCAACAACTGATTTTCTAACGCACGCCCTTCGCATTCCGCCAAAACGGTGTAATTCAAATTGCCGTAACGGTGCATCGCCGATTCGAGCAAATCTTGAGCAATCACCAACCGTTCGTCGTGATGTTGCACCAAAACGTAGGTTAAATCTGGATTTATCGCCACGCCTTGATTTGCAGGCAATGTCCAAGGCGTGGTTGTCCAAATCACAACTGAAACTTTGCCGTGACCTTGTGACGAACTGAAATTTAACAAAAAGTCTGCGCTATCAACTGCCGCAAAACGTACGTCGATGGCTGGCGAATGTTTGTCTTCATATTCGACTTCTGCTTCGGCTAAGGCTGAACCGCAATCCGTACACCAATGCACAGGTTTTGCACCTTTGACAATATGACCATTAGCAGCAATTCTTCCCAATGAACGCACAATGTCGGCTTCAAATTGGAAATTCATCGTTAAATACGGATTTTCCCAATCGCCAAAAACACCTAAACGCACAAAGGCTTCTTTTTGAATTTCGACTTGTTTGGCGGCATATTCGCGACAGGCATTTCTAAAAACTTGCGGCGATACTTTTACGCCTGCTTTGCCGACTTTCTTTTCAACTTGCAATTCAATCGGCAAACCGTGGCAATCCCAACCTGGCACATAAGGCGCGTCAAAACCACTGAGTGTTTTTGATTTGATGATGAAATCTTTTAAAACTTTATTTACCGCGTGACCAATGTGAATTTCACCATTCGCATACGGAGGACCATCGTGTAGAACGAATTTCGGACGGTCTTTTGATACTTCACGAATTTGCCCATACAAATCGGCAGCTTGCCATTTTTTCAATTGTTCAGGTTCGCGTTGCGCTAAATTGCCTTTCATGGCAAAGCCGGTGCTGGGTAAATTGAGCGTTTTTTTATAATCAGTAGTCATGTTTTTAATCCAAATTAAGAAATTCTTTTAATCAATCCGCCAACAATAATGCCAAAAAATCATCTGCTGGTAGCGGTTTGCTTTTAATGTAACCTTGATAAATATCACAGCCTTTTTCTTCTAAGAAAGCGAGTTGTTCTAGTGTTTCTACGCCTTCAGCTAGCACTTTGAAGCCCAAAATTTTTCCCATCGCAATAATTGTCGCTGTAATTTCCATATCGTCTTTGAGTTGTGGAATATCGTCAATAAAACTTTTGTCGATTTTCAAAACGTGCAATGGAAAACATTTAAGATAGGCGAGCGATGAATAACCTGTGCCGAAATCATCTATGGCTAAACGAACACCTTGCGTTCGCAATGTATTTAAGATGCCAACCACTTTTTCTTGATTTTCCATCAAGCCACTTTCAGTTAATTCGAGTTCTAAGCGATTTGCTGGAAAACCAGTATCATGTAACGCATTCATTACTAATTCATTCAAATCACAACGCCGAAATTGTACTGGCGACACATTCACCGCAATCGTCAATTCTGTAATACCCAAATCCATCCAGATTTTACCTTGCCGACACGCTTCATAAACCACCCATTCGCCAATTTGTTCAATCAATCCCGTTTCTTCGGCTAACGGAATAAAATAATTGGGTGGAACCAAACCATTTTCGGGGTCAAGCCAACGAATTAAGGCTTCTACACCAATGATTTTGCCCGTTGAGATTTCAACTTGTGGCTGATAATACAACCGTAATTCATCATTCGTAATGGCATTTCGTAAACGCGCTTCTAATTCAATACGTTCACGCACCGCAATCGTTAAGGATTCTGAAAAATATGCAAAACGTCCACGTCCTGCATCTTTTGCGTGATAAAGCGCGGTGTCAGCGTGATCAATTAACAATTCTGGATCTTCACCATGTT
>JAQTOX010000065.1 GCA_028713055.1 Methylococcales bacterium
ACAATATCGCCAACTTCTCTATTTTCTGCCATGCCCATATCGGATGCTGAAATGTTCACCAAAATACCGCGTGCGCCTTTTAAGTTAATGTCTTCGAGCAATGGGCAAGCAATTGCTTTTTCAGCGGCTTCACGCGCCCGATGTTCGCCAGTCGCAGAGCCAGTTCCCATAATCGCTGCACCCATGCCTGACATGACGGTGCGAACGTCGGCGAAATCCACGTTAATCATTCCAGGATGCACAATTAAATCAGTGATGCCTTGAACTGCGTCCAATAACACGTCGTTTGCGGCTTTGAACGCATCGATAAGTGAAACTTTATTGCCCAAAACGGGTAACAATTTTTGATTTGGAATGGTGATTAACGAGTCAACAAAACGCTCTAATTCAATAATGCCTTTTTCAGCCGCATCTTGTTTTCTTTTCCCTTCAAACAAAAATGGTTTGGTCACGACAGCAACTGTCAAAATACCCATACTGCGAGCAATTTCTGCAACCACTGGAATCGCACCAGTCCCCGTACCACCGCCCATGCCAGCGGTTAAAAATACCATATCTGCGCCTTCCAAAACTTCACGGATTCGTGCTTTGTTTTCTTCAGCGGCTTGGCGACCCACTTCTGGGTTTGTGCCAGCACCCAAACCTTTAGTTAACTCCACACCCAATTGAATAATTGTGCCGAAATTTAATTTGCGTAACGCTTGGGCATCGGTATTCGCGCAAATGAATTCTACGCCTTCAATGTGGTTGCCAGCCATGTGACTTACTGCGTTATTACCGCCACCACCAATGCCAATGACCTTAATTACCGCGCTTTCGCTGTAAGTATCAATCAATTCAAATGCGTCTTTCATATTTTTATTGCTCCTTGGATTTTGTATTCAGTTCAAAAGGTGTTTTGTGGAAAGTGTGTGTTTAAAAATTGCCTTGAAACCAATTTTTTATTTTTGAGATTAACGATTCACCGCCATCGTGGTCAGTGATACGGTGTAAACCTTGTTGTTGATGATGGTCACGTCCGTACATCAGCAAACCTACGCCTGTTGAATGAATCGGATTTTTTACCACTTCAGTTAAACCTGTGACGTTTTGAGGACTTCCCATTCTAACGGGCATGTGGAAAATTTCTTCTGCCAATTCAATTAAGCCCCAAACTTGCGAACTCCCGCCCGTTAACACAATGCCCGCCGCAATTTGTTCTTCATAACCGACGCGGCGCAATTCCGATTGCACCAGTAACATCAGTTCTTCGTAACGCGGTTCAATAATATCAGCAAGTGTTTGGCGTGAAATTTTACGAAATGGTTTATTGTCACTGATGCTCGGCACTTCGATAATGTCTTCGTCATCACGTAATAATTTTGTCATCGCACACGCATAACGCTGTTTAATTTCTTCAGCATTCACCGTCGGTGTGCGTAACGCGACTGCAATATCGTTTGTGACTTGGTCGCCTGCAATCGGAATAACGGCGGTGTGTTTAATCGCCCCTTCAACATAAACTGCAATATCCGTCGTACCACCACCAATATCAATTAAACAAACGCCTAATTCTTTTTCATCTTCGGTCAAAACCGCGTGGCACGAAGCAAGCTGTTCTAACACAATATCATCAACTTCTAAATTGCAGCGACGAATACATTTAATAATGTTTTGTGAAGCACTAACACTGCTGGTAACAATGTGAACTTTCGCCTCTAAACGAATGCCCGACATCCCAATAGGCTCTTTTATACCTTCTTGAGTGTCGATGATAAATTCTTGCGGCAAAATATGTAACACTTTCTGATCCGCCGAAATTGCCACGGCACGTGCCGAATCAATGACACGGTCGATGTCGTATTGTGTGACTTCTTTATCTTTAATCGCGACCACACCGAGTGAATTTCGACTCCGAATGTGACTGCCCGCAATGCCAGCAAAAACCGATTTTATTTGGCAACCCGCCATCAATTCCGCCTCTTCAATGGCACGCTGGATTGATTGCACTGTGGTTTCTAAATTAACGACAATGCCTTTTTTCAATCCTTTTGAAGGTGTTGAGCCAAAGCCAATGACCTCGAGATGACCGTCACCAGTCAATTCACCCACGATTGCCGCAACTTTTGAAGTGCCAATATCAAGTCCGACGATTAAATTACGTTCTGTTCTTTTTGCCATTTTTTTACTCTGTTCCAGCCTGTTTTATCTGTTTGCAGCTTGCGCGGCGGATAATTTTTTCCAATCTATGGGTTGTGCATTCGGCTTCCATGATACCGCATAACCGTTAGGATAACGTAAATCGACGACTGCCATTGCATTGATTTGTTCTCGTCCTAAAACGTCTAATGTTTTCATAAAACGTTGTATTTTTTTTAACTGTTCATTACGTCCAAGCAAAATTTCTAAACCCGTTGTGAGTTTAATTTTCCACGCCCAACGGTTGTTAATACTAAATTCCGCCATACTCATTTCATGATCTGATAGCGCGGTATTCACGCCTTTCATAATTTCTAATGATTTGACTTCTTGACCTTCTACGCCGTACAAAATGGGCAAATTTTCAAAGGGTTCAATCTCTTTTGGCTGAATAATTTCGCCGCGAATATTTAATAATGCTTCATCGCCCCAACGCACGAACGGACGTTTTTCTTTAATTTTTATCGCCAATGTATCGGGCCAGACCCGATTCACGGTAGCACTTTCAACCCAAACTAATTGCGCCAACGTATTTTGTATTTCCTGTACATTTGCATCAAAAAAACCAACATCGACCAACGGCTCAAGTAATGTTTTAATCTCGTCTTTGCTAATGTACTGGAACGCACCTCCAATTCGTACATATTTAATCGGCACGACCTCTTTTACAGAATAAACTAAGCTTGTGAATAACGCTATAATGACAATGATTTTTGCCAAACGCATCAGCTCAACCGTACGCTCGTTTCTAAAATTCGCCACACGAGTTCGTTAAAATCTATTCCCGCCTGTTTTGCCGCCATCGGCACTAAACTATGATCCGTCATACCTGGAACGGTGTTAACTTCAATCAATTGCGCTTGCCCATTTTTGTCGATAAAAACATCGACTCGCGCCCAACCTTGCACGCCAATAATATCACTCGCTTTCAGTGCCAATTGTTGCAATTGTAATTCTTGCGCTTCATTCAAACCACACGGGCAATGATATTGCGTGGTGGTCGAATTATATTTTGCTTCGTAATCGTAAAATTCACGTGGTGTTTCTAAACGAATGACTGGTAACGCTTGACCTTGTAAAATTCCAACGGTGTACTCATCGCCACTTACCCATGCTTCGGCGTAGACTTCGCAATTACAAGCTAAAGCAACATCTAACGCAGCAACCAATTCGGCACGATTTTTAGCTTTGCTCATCCCAACACTTGAACCTTCGAGAGACGGTTTTACAATGATTGGGAAATCTAACGCTTCAATACAGGCATCAATATCGGCTTCTGTTTTTAAGACAAACCAATTTGGAGTAGGTAAATTTGCGCCGCTCCAGCAAAGTTTGGTACGTAATTTATCCATTGCAAGTGCAGATGCTAATACGCTACTGCCTGTATAAGGCAAACCTAAAACTTCCAACACACCTTGCAACACGCCATCTTCGCCGCCACGACCGTGAATGATGTTGAAAACACGGTCAATTTTTAAATTCGCTAATGTTTCAATCACATTATCGGTGACATCAACGGCAATGGCATCTACACCGCGAGCAATTAAAGCCGCATAAACTGCCGCACCACTTCGTAAAGAAACTTCACGCTCCGCCGCATTTCCGCCCATTAAAACGGCGACACAACCAAAATCCTCAGCACGTTCGATTTGTTTTTGTGTTGTGTATTCACCCACGATACACACCTCCGTTTGTAAGTTAATACCTTGTGTTTGTGCAACTTGAGTTTGCACATACGCAATCATTTGTTCAATATCGGTCGCTGTCGCTGTGCCAGTGTTAATAATAAAATTGGCGTGTTTTTCAGAAACTTGTGCGCCACCCATTTTAAAACCTTTTAAACCTGTTGCTTCGATTAAACGTGCGGCGTAATCGCCAGTTGGATTTTTAAAAACGGAACCACAACTCGGTTGATTTGTCGGTTGAGAATTGGCGCGTTTTGCAAGTAGAGCTTTTATATTTTGTTGGCTTTCGCTTGTGTCGCCACGTTTTAATTTTAATGTTGCCGCTAAAAACCATTCGTCAGCATTCAGATTGACGTGACGATAACTAATTTCAAATTCATTAGCGTGCTTAGTAAAAACGTCGCCACAACGATTGAGCATTTCAACGATTTGGACGATTTCCCATATTTCACCACCAAATGCGCCTGCATTCATTTTTAACGCACCACCCATTGTTCCGGGAATTCCAGCTAAAAATTCTGCGCCAACTAAACCTTGTTCAGCACAAAATTTTGCGACCAACGCACAAGGTACGCCCGCTTCAACGTAAATTGTTTCATCATTTATGCGTTGCATGGTTTTGAGGCGGTTTTTTGTGTTAATTACCGTGCCACGAATGCCGCCGTCACGCACTAATAAATTACTGCCTAACCCCATCCAAAATAACGGTTCATTTTCGGGCAAACTTTGAATGAAACGAATCAAATCCACTTTGTCCGCAGGTTGATAAAAACGTTCTGCAACACCACCTACACGCCAACTGGTATAGCTGGCAAGTGGTTCGTTATAACGTATTTGTCCGTTTAATTGCATGAACGATTAACCTGCCAATGCCTGTAAAAGTAATTGTGGTAATTGCGTTGCAATTTGTCCGACATTTCCTGCGCCCATTGTTAAAATCACATCGTTTTCATGAACGATACTTGCCAACAATTTAGGCAAATCTTCCCAATGTTCCACGAAAATAGGATCAACTTGACCACGCAAACGAATTGCGCGACATAACGAACGCCCGTCCGCGCCTGTAATGATATTTTCGCCAGCTGAATAAATATCCATCAAAATCAGAACATCTACACTCGCCAAAACTTGCACAAAATCTTCAAATAAATCGCGGGTTCGCGTGTAACGATGCGGTTGAAAAATCACAACCGAACGGCGTGGTGCGTAGGCTTGTTTTAAGGCTTCCAACGTTGCCGACAATTCACGCGGATGATGTCCATAATCATCCACAAAAGTAACCACACCATTTTTGACAGGGAAATCCCCTTGAATTTGAAAACGTCGTCCAACCCCTTTGAAGGCACACAAACTGCGTTGAATTGCCGCATCATCAACCGCTAATTTTGTCGCAACAGCTATCGCTGCTAATGAATTCAACATATTGTGCCAACCCGGCATGTTTAGTGTGACTTTCAATGGCTCGTAATCGCCACGACGTTGCACCGTAAAATGGGTGTGCATACCTTCTTGACGAATGTTAATTGCCCGAAAATCCGCGTCTTCATGCACGCCGTAAGTGACCATCGGTTTTGAAAGTGATGGCAAAATTTCACGCACGCCTTCATCATCCAAACACAAAACCGCTAATCCATAAAATGGCAAATGATGTAAGAATTCAACAAACGTTTCTTTCAAACGCGAATAGCTGTTTGCATACGTTTCCATGTGGTCATGATCGATGTTGGTCACTATCGCAATCATCGGTTGTAAATACAGAAACGAGGCATCGCTTTCGTCAGCTTCGGCGACTAAATACTGTCCAGCTCCTAATTGAGCATTCGTGCCTGCACTGTTTAAACGACCCCCAATCACAAACGTAGGATCTAAACCACCTTCAGCCAATAAACTCGCCGTTAAACTGGTTGTTGTTGTTTTGCCATGCGTTCCAGCGACAGCAATCCCAAAACGGAATCGCATCAATTCTGCCAACATTTCAGCGCGTGGGATTACAGGAATACGTTGCTGATAGGCTTCGTCCACTTCAGGGTTTTTACGGTCAATTGCACTGGAAACGACTACCACATCAACTTGCGTAATGTTTTCGCGTTGATGTCCAATTGTAACGCTAATGCCTAAATTCGTTAGACGTTCAGTGGTTGCACTTTCTTTGATGTCTGAGCCTGAAATTGCATAACCTAAATTTAATAACACTTCGGCGATACCGCTCATACCCGTGCCGCCAATACCGACAAAGTGAATGCGCTGTACTGCGCCTAAAGGACTGTTCGGAAAATTCATGCTTTCGCCTCCGCGATACAAAATTTAGCAACGGTGTCAGTTGCGTTTAAATAAGCTAATGTTTGAGCGATAACGCGACGTTCGGGCAAGTTTTTGCATAAAGTTTTAATTTGTTGCGCTAACGTTTCAGCTGTCAAATCACTTTGTTTTAATAAAATCGCTGCACCCGCTTCGCTTAAATACTTTGCGTTAGCTGTTTGATGGTCATCAATTGCATTTGGTAACGGAATGAAAATAGCGGGAATACCCATCGCAGCCACTTCACTAACTGTCATTGCGCCAGCACGGCAAATAATCAAATCTGCCCACGAATATGCCACCGCCATATCTTCAATGAATGCGCTGGCTTGAGCGTTTAATTTTAAATTTTCGTATTTTTCGGAGATTTCACTTTGCATTGCTACACCTGTTTGATGGCGAACTTGCACCGAATTTTTTAATAACGCAATCGCGTCTGGTACGATTTCATTTAGGGCTTTCGCACCTTGACTGCCACCAAGAACGAAAATTCTCAGGCTTTCCCCCTTTTGAAGGGGGGGCGGGGGGATGTGCTTTAAACTTTCACGCAACGGATTTCCTGTACAAACCGCTGCAAATTTCGGTGCAAAACTATTCGGAAAACCTTGCAAAACTTTCGTAGCAATTTTTGCGAGTAAACGATTCGTCGTCCCTACAACACGATTTTGTTCATGAATAATTAGCGGAATGCCTAACGTTTTTGCCATCAAACCACCTGGTGCGGCGACAAATCCGCCCATACCTAAAACGACATCGGGTTTGCGCTGTTTTAAAATTTTTCGAGCTTCTTCGCATGATTTAACGAGTTTAAAAATTGCTGTGAATTTACTCAACAAACCTTTGCCTCGAACACCAGAAACTGAAAGCCAGTCGATTTCAATTCCATTTTCAGGAATGATGCGACTTTCTAAACCTAACTTTGTGCCAAGCCAAGAAACTTGCCAGCCTTGCGTTTGTAAAAACTGTGCGACCGCAAGCGCAGGAAAAATATGCCCACCTGTGCCGCCTGCCATAATCACAATGCGTTTAGTCATGCCAATATCCTTTTGGTAAATTTGCGTTATATTCTGTAACTTCATGGTGGATGCGAAATAGCAACGCCACCGCACAACACATAATCATCATACTGCCACCACCGTAGCTCATCAGCGGTAAAGTTAATCCTTTCGTAGGCAACAAGCCCATATTTACACCCATATTTACAAACGCTTGAAAGCCAAACCAAATCCCTAAGCCGTAAGCGATAAAAGCTGAGAAACGTTCACCCATTTTTTCAGCCGCCACACCAATCGAAAAGGCTTTCCATACAAATGCAGCGAATAATCCGATGATGGTCACCACACCAACTAAGCCTAATTCTTCAGCGATGACAGAGAATAAAAAGTCCGTGTGTGCTTCGGGTAAATAAAATAATTTTTGCAAACCATTTCCAAGTCCAACGCCAAACCATTCACCGCGTCCAAATGAAATCAAGGCTTGTACTAGTTGAAAGCCTGTTCTTAACGGGTCAGCCCACGGATCCATAAAACTGGTGACACGCTGCCAGCGATATGGTGAAAAATACACCAGCATTCCAGCCATGAGACCTACGCCAGAAAGTAACGCGAGAAATTGTAAAAGTCGTGCGCCAGCCAAAAACATTACGCCCATGACGATGATTAAAATCACCACTGACGAGCCAAAATCGGGTTCTAGCAATAATAAAAAACTGACTATAGCGAAGATACCCAACGGTTTGAGTAATCCCGTCGAAGATTCTTGAACATCTTTTTGTTGTTTTGTGACGTAATTCGCCATGAAAATTACGGTAAAAAATTTTACAATCTCAGAAACCTGAATTCGAAATCCTGGGATATTTAACCAGCGCGTGCTGCCATTCACTTTCACACCTAAACCAGGAATCAACACAATTAGTAACAAAGCGGCACTGAATAAAAACGCTTTGCCGCCGTATTCTTTCCAAAAGTGCATTGGGCGATATGCCACGAATGTCGCAGCAATCAAGCCCAAAATCATGTGAATAAACTGCCGTGCTGGATAGTAAAGCGTGTCATTGTTTATTTTTGCGCCTAAATGCAACGATGCTGACGAAACCATCACGAAACCAATCAACAACAAGCTAAAACTGATTAACACCAAAACGGGATCGGTGTGTAGTTTGAAACGAAAAGGTTTGGGTTTTTCGTGTTTTTTCACACTAGCAACGCCTCGATCGCGAGTGCAAATTGGTTACCACGGTCTTGATAATTCTTATATTGATCAAGGCTCGCGCATGCTGGCGATAATAAAACCGTGTCACCAGCTCTGCCAACATGTGCGGCGATTGCGACGACTTCTTGCATGTCGTTTGCGTGATACGTTGGGATGATTTCGGGTAATGTGTTCAAGGCATTTTCAATTAGTGGTGCGTCTTTGCCGATTAAAATCACCGCTTTTGCTTTTGCTTGAATGACGGGAGTAAGTTCATTCATGTCTTGCCCTTTACCTTCGCCACCTGCAACTAAAATTACTTTTTCGTCATAGCCTTCGAGTGCGGCAATGCACGCCCCGATATTCGTGGCTTTAGAATCATTCACCCAGTTCATGCTATTTTTCGTACTGACTTTTTGCATCCGATGATTTAAGGCTTTGAAATTTTTTAGAGCTTTCACACACAACGCACTATCTAAACTGACAGCCGTTCCTAATGCTAACGCCGCAAGCGCATTTGCCGCATTATGTTTGCCTTCCAACGGAAGCTCAGACAAAGGCATTAAAACGTCTTCGCCGTGCATTAACTTATTGTCAGCTAAATAAAAATCTGCTGGTTTTTTAATCGAAAAGGTAAATGTTTTACGCAGTGCATCGTGCATCGCTAAAACTCTTTCGTCGTCAGCGTTTAAAACCATCACACCATCGCCGCTAAAAATCACCTGTTTAGCTTGCGCGTAATTATCTAAATCATCATGACGATCTAAATGATCCGCTGAAATATTTAACACCGTTGCCGCTGCTGCGTTTAAAACATGTGAACGCTCAAGTTGAAAACTCGACAATTCTAAAACATACAATTCTGCTGCTGGGTCGAGTAAATCTAAAGCCGGTTTGCCCAAATTTCCGCCAACACCAACGTTTTTACCGCAAGTTCTCGCCATATCGCCGAGCATTGTGGTGACGGTACTTTTGCCATTCGCACCAGTAATTGCAACGATTGGCGCGGTAACGATTGCAGCAAATAAATCAATATCGCTGACCAATTTTGCTCCATTTTTTAAGGCATCTGCAATCGTGGGTTCAGCCAATGAAACGCCTGGACTAACAATTAAATGTGTAGCTCCTTTGAACGTTTCAAATGTAAAAGATGCTTTGCGACTATCCACAATCAAAAAAGGGAAGGCGAGCGTTTCTAAAAACTTTGCAACCGATGTTCCCGTGATGCCTTCGCCAACGACAACAATTTTAGAATCAGCCGTTAAATTGAATTTTTCTTCTAAGATTTTTTTCATGGTTTATCTCAGCTTCAAGGTCGCTAAACCAATCAACACCAAAATTACGGTGATAATCCAAAAGCGCACAATTACACGTGGTTCAGGCCAACCTTTAAGTTCAAAGTGATGATGAATCGGAGCCATTCTAAAAACACGTTTTCCCGTCAATTTGAACGACAACACTTGAATCATCACCGATAATGTTTCCATTACAAACACGCCACCCATAATCACTAAAACAATTTCTTGTCGCACTAAAACAGCTAAAGTTCCAAGAGCTGCGCCCAATGCTAATGCGCCAACATCACCCATAAAAACCATCGCGGGATATGTGTTAAACCACAAAAAACCTAATCCCGCGCCAACTAATGCGGCGCAAAAAATCACTAATTCACCCGCATGTGGTAAAGACGGAATCGCTAAATACTGCGAGAATGTTGCGTGTCCTGATAAATAGGCAAAAACACCTAAGCCCGTCACCACCATGACGGTTGGCATAATCGCCAAACCATCTAAACCGTCTGTGAGGTTAACGGCGTTACTCGTGCCAACAATGACAAAATACACGAACACAACGTAAAACCAGCCCATATCGAAAAACACATCTTTGAAAAATGGCACAATCAATTGCGTTTCAGCAGGTAAGGTCGCCGTTTTAAACAAAAATAATGCCGCAGCAAAACCAATAATCGATTGCCACAAATACTTTGAACGGGCTGAAAGTCCATCACTATTTCCTTTAATCACTTTTCGATAATCGTCGATAAAACCAATCACGCCATAACCAAGCGTCACCAACAAAATTACCCAAATGTAACGATTACTTAAGTCCGCCCATAATAAGGTGGTAATTGTAATCGCCACCAAAATCAACGCGCCACCCATCGTAGGCGTTCCTGCTTTTTCATAATGACTTTGAGGCCCTAGCTCGCGAATACTTTGACCGATTTTATTGCGGCTCAATTTACGAATCATCACAGGACCGATAATGAACGAAATTAGCAACGAAGTCAGAACCGCTAAAATCGCCCGAAACGTTAAATAATGGAATACGCGAAAACCGCCATCAAGGGCGTGTAAGTAATCGGCGAAATAAAATAACATTGCTTAAAATCCTGTGGGTTCGATTAGGGCGGCTGTGATATTTTCCATGCGTTGTGACCGTGAGCCTTTGATTAAAATAGTTTCGTTTCCCGTCAATAAAGGTGTGACGGCTTCGAGTAATTCAGTTTGTGATGCAAAATGTTGGGCATTTTTTCCGAAACTGGCAACGGTTTGTTTCGTTAATTCACCAATGGCAAATAAACGTTTCACACCATAATTTTTCAATGTATCACCCATTTCAGAATGCAATTTCTCTGTGTTGTCACCCAATTCACCGAACGCACCTAGAATTATCCAATGTTCGCCGTCGCATTTCTCTAAAACATCTAACGCAACGGTTAATGACGCGATGTTTGCGTTGTAAGTATCATTGATAATCCAACTGCCCAATCGTCCACGTAATAATTGCAAGCGACCATTGACAGGAGACATCAGTTCTAATCCCTGTTTAATTTGTGCTAACGAAATACCCAGTGCCAATGTTGCTGCTGTTGCCGCGAGTGCATTTAAAACGTTGTGATTCCCCGCTAAAGGCAAATTAACGCGGATGTTTTCTTCGGCAGTTTTCAAATCAAAATTTGTTACAAAACGGTCGCCTTCGCGTGTTGTATCAATGTTTTTTGCAAAAATATCAGCGACACTTTCAATTCCAAAACTAATTACTTTTCGTGAACCCGAAATAGCTCGCCAATAATCAAAAAAAGCATCGTCAGCATTTAAAACAGCAATGCCATTTGGATTTAGCGTTTCAATGATTTCACCTTTCGCACGTGCGACACCGTTCAAATCACCAAAACCTTCCAAATGCGCTGCGCCAACGTTGGTAATAACAGCAACATCGGCTTTTGCGAAACGGCTGGTGTACGCGATTTCACCAGAATGATTTGCCCCCATTTCAATCACTGCGTAATGATGCTCTGGCGATAACCGTAACAATGTCAACGGCACACCAATTTCGTTATTCAAATTACCTTGTGTAAAAAGTACATCATCGTGAACGCTTAAAATTGCTGCCAACATTTCTTTAGTCGTCGTTTTACCGTTGCTACCTGTAACGCCGATAAGTTTCAAATTCATTTTTTCGCGCCACGCACCTGCCAATTCAGCTAACGCGGCGCATGTATCACGCACCAAAATTTGCGGCAAGAAGGTTTTAATTTTTTTGTGCGTGAGAATAGCGATTGCACCCGCTTGTTGTGCGCTAGAAATAAAATCGTGTCCATCAAAATTTTTTCCAGCAATCGCGACATAGAGTTGTCCCAATTTTAAAGTACGTGAATCAATGCTCACGCCTGACACGACTACATCTACGCCAATCAGTGTGCCATTTACGCGAGTGGCTATTTCACTCAATTTCATTTCAATCATCATTGCACCATTATTTCGCGGACACATTCTGCATCATTAAAAGGAAATTTTATGCCGTTTATTTCTTGGTAATTTTCATGCCCTTTACCCGCAATTAACACACAATCTTGAGCTGTGGCGTGTTCAATTGCATTGTGAATAGCTTTAGCACGGTCATGAATAATTTTGGCTTCGTTATGAAAAAAACCGTCCAAAATATCTTGTACAATAGACTCATTCGACTCAAAACGCGGATTGTCATCGGTGACAACAACCCAATCGGCGAATTGTTCAGCGACACGCCCCATTTGCGGACGTTTACCACTATCGCGATTTCCGCCACATCCGAAAACCACGCCCAATTTTCCTAACGTATGAGAACGTAAACTTCCTAACACTTTTTCGAGTGCGTCTGGCGTATGCGCGTAATCTACAATGACTAGCGGTTGGTTATTTTTGCCACCAAAACGCTCCATTCGACCATCGACTGGTTTTAAATTCGTCAAACGTTTTGCGGTCTCTTTGAGTTCAATGCCTAGTTTCAACATCACGGCTAACACACACAACACGTTTTCCAAGTTAAAAAGTCCGATTAAGGAGACGTGAAACGCCTGTGTTTGTCCTTGCCACAGCACGTTGAATTGAATACCGCTCAAATTCAATTCGATATTTTGTGCGGCTAATATCTGACTACGCGGTGATTGATTGTTTTTCGTTGTCACGCCAATAATTTCTACATTGTCGGGAATGGCGGCAACGATTTTTTCACTCATTTCATCGTCTAAATTGATAACGGCAAATTCCAATTGTGGCGCGTCAAACAGCTTTAATTTGGTTTCTAAATACGTTTCCATCGTGCCGTGATAATCCAAATGGTCACGGCTGAAATTGGTAAAAACAGCACCTTTGAACTGGACTGAATTCACACGTCCTTGAGCCAAACCATGCGAAGACACTTCCATTGCGATATTCTCGCAGTGTTCATTTTTCAACGTGCTTAACATTTTTTGTATGGCTAAAGCATCAGGCGTGGTGTTCAATGTTCGTTTTAATTCACCGATTTCCCCCCAGCCCAACGTACCGATGACAGCCGCACAATCTAAGGCTTGTGCTAAAAATTGACTGCAAGAGGTTTTACCGTTTGTGCCAGTAATGCCAATGACATTCATTGTTTTAGAGGGTTCACCATAAAAACGGGCGGCGATTGTACCCAACTTTTGCGCTAAATCTTTAATTCCAATTTTTAAAACGACTGAATTAGTAAGATATTTTTCTGCGAGTTCGTTGTCTGTGCTATCAAATAAAACCGCAATTGCACCTTTTTCGATAGCGGATTTTGCGTAACTCAAACCGTGGTGATTTGCGCCATTTAGCGCAATGAATAAGTAGCCTTCACTTGCATCGTTACTATTTAAAGTTAAGCCGGAAACACTCAACTCGCTGTTAATGTTTGCTAAGTTTTTAAGTAATTCGGTGATTTTCATTAGTTATTACCCATCAACAAAACTGGCATATTGTCGGATTGATCCGGTGCAACTTCGAGAATTCTTAACGCGCCACTCATGACCTTTGAAAATACAGGTGCAGATACAATACCGCCGTAATATTGACCCGCAGAAGGCTCGTCAATCATGACCACAATAATCAAGCGTGGATTGCTCGCAGGTGCCATACCTGCAAAAACTGAGAAATAACTATTTTCAACATAACCACCTGCACCTGCTTTTTTAACTGTTCCTGTTTTACCTGCAACGCTATAACCATCAACCCTGGCTTCATACGCTGTACCGTCTTTGGCAATAACTGTCTCCATCATTGCACGAACACTTTTTGCGGTATGGCTGGTGAAAATACGTTTAGGTTCGGGATCCTCATCACGCTTAAACAAACTTACTGAATGCAAAATACCGTTATCCGCCAATGCCGTGTAGGAACGCGCTAATTGCAACGCCGTCGCACTTAAACCGTAACCAAATGACAGTGTGGCGCGGTCAAATGGCTTCCAATTTGCGTAATCTAGCAAACTGCCATTTGCCTCGGTTGGAAAGCCAGAAGCAGTCGATTCACCAAAACCCAGCTGATGATAAACCTCCCAAAAATACTTTGGTGGCATTCGTAATGCCATTTGGCTAACTGCGATATTGCTCGATTTTTTGATAACACCTGTTAAATCTAACGTGCCGTAATTGTGAACATCTCTAACGAGGTGTGTGCCAATTTCAAAGCTGCCGTTAGTTTCAAAAGTTTCGTCGGGACGAACGTAATGCCCATCTAAAGCTGCCGCGACAACAAAGGGTTTGAC
>JAQTOX010000066.1 GCA_028713055.1 Methylococcales bacterium
CTTTGTGTGGGGTAAGTAGTTGGCGTGTACCTACAGTTAACGAGTTAAACGAAATTATCAAATTTGATACATCTGACCCTGCAATTGATTCTTTCTATTTCCCCAATACGCAATCAAATTGGTTTTGGACATCTTCGCCTTCGGCTAAAGACGTTGCTCTGTCTAAAGCTGCTGAAATGGCTGCTCAACGTGGTTATTACACTCTTAGCCAAGATGCTTATTCTTCCATTTTGTATGGGGTGAGATATGCAATGCAGGTTATAAATTTTATGTCTGGAGAACGTAATAATGGTGCTGACTATTTACAAACTGGTAATAACGGTGACGGAGTCAAAATGAAGCTAAATAGTGTGCGATTAGTTCATGACTGACCATGTTTTTGTTGTAGGGTTTGATGATAGATGTAGGAGCAGACCTGCGTGTCTACCCTGCAATTCGCGAAATAGTGAACCGTTCATTTGAGAAATTCGTGTATAGAGGGCGCACACATAGGTGCGCCCGTACAGAAAAATTTTTTGTTTTTGTGTTAGATTTTTGGGAGTGGTGATGTTGCAAATTAGCGAATATAACAAAAGACAATTAGCCGATATGGCAGCGGTTGTGGGTAAAAATTGGGCATCGCAGTGATGTTTTTAAACGAGAAAATTGATGATTTATTTTGATAACAACGCCACCACGCCTATTGATGAGCGTGTTTTAGAAGCCATGTTGCCGTTCATGAAAAACATGTACGGTAATCCTTCGAGCGTGCATCGTTTAGGACGAATCGCTAAAAGTGCGGTAGAAGTTGCACGAGAACAAGTCGCTGCACTCGTAGACGCGCTGCCTTCGCAAGTTATTTTTACCAGCGGCGGGACAGAAGCGAATAATCTCGCAGTGAATTCTGCTTTTGGACGCGTGGCACAATCAGCAATCGAACATCCGTCGGTTTCTGAACCCGCAAAACGTTTCATTCCAGAAATTATTACCGTGAATCGTGACGGTTTAATTGAGCCTAAAACAATTTCAGAATTGATTGAAAAACGTCCTGATTTCGTATCGATTATGCTGGCAAACAACGAAACGGGAGTAATTCAACCGATTGCAGATATTGCCACGCAACTTACGGAACGTGGCATTATTATTCACACCGACGCAGTGCAAGCGGTTGGAAAAATACCCGTTTCGTTCAAACAATTGGGTGTGCAAATGCTGTCGTTGTCGGGGCATAAAATTTATGCACCGAAAGGCAGTGGCGCGTTAATTGTTGATAAAACCGTTCTGCTTTCACCCTTATTTTTAGGCGGTGGACAAGAACAAAACTACCGTTCTGGCACTGAAAATGTGGCAGCAATTGTCGGATTTGGTAAAGCGGCAGAACTCGCAAAAGCCGAATTAGATGCACGTCAAACACGAATGTTATCGTTACGAACGATGCTCGAAAATAAATTGGCACAATTCTCAAAAGTCACAATTTTCGCCCAAACCGCGCCACGTTTACCAAATACGGTTTTATTTGGTATCGATGGTGTTGACGGCGAATTAGTTTTACTCAAATTAGATCAAAAAGGCGTTTGTGTTTCGAGTGGTTCAGCATGTGCAAGTGGCGAGACAGAACCCAGTCATGTTTTATTGGCAATGGGTATTTCGACACAACAAGCGCAAACAGCAATTCGCGTCAGTTTGAGCCATCAAAATACACCCGCCGAAGTCTTAGAATTTATCGAACTCATCACCCCATTTGGAGATTAAAAATGTCTGTTTCAGTTACAGAAAGTGCTGCACAACAAATTCAAAAACAACTCACTAAACGCGGTAGTGGTTTAGGCTTACGTTTAGGTGTAAAAAAATCAGGCTGTTCGGGTTACGCCTACGTTTTAAATTATGTCGATTCGCCTGAAGACAACGACCAAATTTTTGACTTGTCTGGTGTGAAAATCGTTGTGAACGGCAATGATTTACCGCTTTTGGAAGGCATAGAAATCGATTATCAAAAAAGCGGCTTAAACGCGGCGTTTAAATTTAATAATCCGAATGCTAAAGGAATGTGCGGTTGCGGCGAAAGTTTCGCGGTGTAACGAAAAACGTCGAGGCGTGTCACGCGCCTCGACAACACCGTTTTAATCTTCCAATTGTTGGATGCCGTCGAGCATCCAATTCGCGTTAAAGCCCGATTTTGATTTCACGAAATGCCACACTTCACGCACTTGATTCGCTTGACCCGCCTCGTCTTCACGCATAATCGCATCAAATAAAACTACCGCTTCAAATTCTGAACTCAATTCGCGCACTTCCAAAATATCCGCGTCTAATTTTAAAACATCGGTTTCATTCACGTCGTTTGAACTTTTGAGTTGGTCTTGAATTTCGGCGAACACTTTATCCGTCGTCAAGCCACGAATTTCGGCAAAATCTCGCGCATCCCACGCTTGTTGTAAATCCATATAACGGCGTTTCACATCATCCAAAAATGCGACCGAATCGAATCCCGCTGGCATTGCCGTATCACGCGATTTCGCTAAGTTAACTTTTGATGATGAAACGGTAGAATCACCTTTTTTGAACATGATGTCAGTGTTGAAATCTGCTGAACTGCCAGAACTTGCGGCAGGTGCAGAATACGCAGGTTCATTCGAGGTACGTTGATAATTTGGTTGAGAGGCGGGTGTGGTTGGATTTTTTTTCGCAAAAAAGAATCGATAAGCCAAATAACCTAAACCGCCCAATAATAAATAACCGAGGAAACCAATGCCACCCGATTTTGTCGCGCCAGTATTGTCAGTGTACGGCTGGGCATAACCTTGATTTTGTTGGACAGGTGCTGGTGCATAACCTTGTTGCTGCTGCATTGGCGCGGGGGCATAAGTTTGTGGTGCAGGTTGCGCGTAACCTTGTTGTGGTTGGACTGGCTGTGCTGGTTGAACGTATTGTTGTTGCTGTTGAGCATAACCTTGATTATTTGCCGCTTCTGAATTTTGTTGGGGAGCAGGTGCATTTTCATGTCCGCCCATCATCGAACCCACTAAACCGCCTACTGCTAAACCTGCAGCCGCGCCAATTGCGCGATCTTTCCACGCTTGATTTGAATTCGCAGGTTGTGCAACAGGGGCAGGATGACTGACAGGCGGTGGTGTTGCAACACGGTTACTGGGTGGCAACGCAGCGCGGCTATATGGCGCACTGTAAGAGGGTTTGCTACCGAAAGAAGTCCCACCGCCTAACCGTTTTGCTTCGACAGATGCGCTACCTAACGCCAACGAAATCAACACGAGACTATTCACAAATGCACTGGTTTTCTTGTTCATAAAATTATTGAATTCCGAATGAGTAATTAAAAAAATGGCGCGAATAAATTCACGCCTACACAATACCAAATCTCACGCTTTAGCGATAATAAACATTCGTTGCTTAATATACTTACTATATTTAGACGGACACATAAATAATAGAGGGATGTCTTTTCTCTCTTTGTCTACCTTGATGATAGAGTTCATAAGCTCTACGTATAGTCATAGCTAATGCAGGCAGCTGATTGACGTGATTAAGAGTACATTCAGAGTATGCTCCATTCCCCATTCCCTTACGAAGAGGTAACTCATCAAACCTGAGGAATTCTTTTAGATTTCCTCGAAGACTTATTGCTATGTTTTGTTTTTGAGCGTGCTGAATTGTGAATGTAATAAAATTCTTTGATGGTACCCACCGCTTACTCTTTAGCTCGAAGGTTATATCTGGATCTAAATCTTCAACATAGTCAATAATAGCCAAGCCAATATTCTTGAGCTTTGGTATTTTACTTATTTCTTCTCGCACTCCCATCTTGATTCTCCTTGAAATTCTGAAAATAAAATTAAAGCTAAGTTTTATAACCGACATAACAAAAAAGGCGTACAAGATTCAATTCTTGCACGCCTTTTTAGGTTTTCTAGGCTTATTAAGATTCCGCTTTTTGTTCGCGGGCTAATAAGTTTTGAACGGCTTCACGTGGGTCTAACCCTTCGTAAAGCACTTTGTAAGTTTGTTCAGTAATTGGCATTTCGATACCGAATTTTTGCGCTAACAAATACGTTTGTTTTGCCGCTGAAACACCTTCGATTTCTTGACCAATTTCTTGTGTGGCTTCGTCGCGCGTTTTGCCTTGACCCAACGCTAAACCAAAACGACGATTACGCGATTGGTTGTCAGTACACGTCAACAGTAAATCACCTAAACCAGCTAAACCCATAAAGGTATCTTGCTTGCCGCCGAGTTGAATGCCTAAACGCATGATTTCAGTCATACCGCGTGTAATTAAAGCCGCTCGCGTATTTGCACCAAAACCTAAACCGTCAGCAATTCCCGCTGCAATCGCCATCACGTTTTTGACCGCGCCACCGACTTCAACGCCGATTAAATCGCTGTTTGTGTAAGCACGAAAACGATCACTATGCAGAATTGTGGCAAGTTGCGCCGCAAATTCTGGATGCGTTGACGCAATTGCAATTGCGGTCGGTAAATCAGCGGCAACTTCTTTCGCAAAACTGGGTCCCGAAACTAATGCGGCGGGTGTTTCTGAACCAAAAACTTCCGCCACAATTTCATGCAGTAAACCACCGTTTTCTTTGTTAAAACCTTTGGTCGCCCACGCAATTTTTACGTTTTCAGAAACCAATGGTTTTAACTTTTGCAACGTGTCTTTGAAAGCGTGCGAGGGAACAGACACCAAAATCAAATCACTAAATGCCGCCACTTCCGCTAAATCTGACGTTAATGTCAAATTATCGTTAAACGGTAAATTGGGTAAATAACGTTTATTTTCGCGGTCGTATTTTAGCGTTTCGATGTGAGCAGAATTGTGTCCCCACAACAATGTTTCGCAACCATTTCGAGCCGCTAACATAGCTAATGCTGTTCCCCAAGACCCCGCGCCAAGTACCGCTATTTTGTTCGTCATCGTTTTAGTTAATCGCTTCAGAACTAGGCGCGTTGCCAACTTGTTCTTGTTGCGCTTGTGCGTGTTGGGCATAAAGCGCATCGAAATTGACAGGTGCGAGAATAAATTGTGGGAAACCACCTTTTGCAACTAAATCAGAAACAACTTCGCGTGCATAAGGGAACAAAATGTTTGGACAGAAACTACCCACCATACCGCCTAGTTCTTGTTCGCTAAAACCACTTAAGACAAAAATACCTGCTTGTGTAACTTCAACTAAATACGCTACAAGTTCGCCGCTTTTCACAGTGATGGTCAATTTTATCGCGACTTCTGCAAGGTTTTCGTCAAGTTGTTGAACGTTAGTTGCTAAGTTGAATTCAACCGACGGATTCCATGTATCCACAAAAATTTGTGGTGAATTCGGTGTTTCAAACGAAATGTCTTTTGTGTAAATTTTTTGAATTGCGAATTGTTTTTCTTGTTCAGCCATGATTTTTCTCTCTATAAAATTTAAAGTTGTGGAAGGTAAAAATAGTTTTAATGCTAAGTCTAAAAATAATCAGCGTGGAACTAACCTTGAATAAAGATTTCTCCCGCATTGAGTTGACTCACATTCGATAAAATTGCAATTTTGATGGATTGGACACCGCCAATACCATCGCTGTCATAATACAAACTATGATTCAACGAATCAAAAATAAGATGTTCTATCGTGTTTTCTGCACTGACAACGTTATTGCCAACTAATAATGCGTTAGCATTAAGCTGGCTACCTGGATTTAACGTGTTAAAAATTGAGCGGTCGAACGTTATCTTATCTTCCAGCGGATTGAAATCCGTAATGGTATCCACGTTACATGCACTTAATTGTGAAGCAAAAACAAAATTATCACTGCCCGCATTGCCGGTTAATTGATTGGCAACACTATTACCGATAAGCGTATCGTTTGCAGAACCCCCGATAGCCTTCTCAATAATCGTATTATAGGCAATAGATAAATTGTCTTTTGGCGGATAAAGTTCTGTTGAATTGTCGGTGTACATAAGCCCAATTGCACCAATTGAACTAAATTGTCCAGCTCTTAAATCAATCGTTTGTGATTGGGTTTGATTGCTTGCATCGATTGTATCCACACCGCCGCTATCCCAAATTGTCATATATGGGTCGGTGTTCGTATCCCAGCGATAAATATCATCGCCGGTTTTGTAATTCGTATTTTCACCATATAACGATTGAACAGCAGCGATGTCGTAAAGTAACGGTGTTTTTGCAGAAATTGCCGCTGAATTGCTATAAAAATCATAACCATCGGCATTTTTATACGGGTGTGAGTTATAAGACATGACGGTATATTGAGCATTGTCCTTTGCATCGGCTAGAAACGGAAACACCGAACCTTGCCCATCGCCACCATAACTGCGTGGATGTTTCAAACCTAAAGCGTGTCCAATCTCATGTAAAAAAGTCGAATATCCCGAACTACCCACACTGACATCTGCGTTACTTTTATCCGATAAATTGACACGAACTAACGCATTTTCAAAATCATTCATCCATGATGTAGGCGTTGTCGTATCAGCGGCAGCCGACCCTAAAGTGCTGACATTAACAAAAGTAATATCCGCTTTTTCAGAACTACCGTTTGGAACTTCAACAAATTTTAGTTTAGCGATATTGGCGTAGTCTTGAAATGCTAAACGTGCCGCTTGTTGCTGTGCATCACTAAATTTTGTTGGATTCGGACTTGCATCTTTTGGATCTGGAATTTTGTTTAAATCAAAGCTGTAAGTTAAAACTAAATTGCCATCTGCATCACGTTGAAATGGTACTTGAGGATTTTCAATATCAGCTTTTAACGTTTGGGGTGCAATCGTATCAAACGTGGTGTTAAAACTAATCGAATTGGCAATTACTGGAATATCTAACGTTTTTAAAATTGAAAACGGTGAAATAGCACCCACATTCAAATAGTACGTCCCTTCACTAAGTTGATAAATATGTGCTTCTGGCGCATTTAAAAAGTATGTGTAATGGATACCACTTACCCCCCTATTTGATGCCGGTTTATATAATCCAATGTCGAACTCACTCGCAAACGAAGTTGTATCAAGCGTAAACGTCGTTGACTTACTTAGCGTGAATTTATAATAAGCGTCCGATTGTTGTGGTAATAATTCTGCGTGAATTGTTGAACTCGTAGCATCAAATTGCAACGCTGGCAAAATAAAATCTGCCGACGGCTCAGTGTTAAGTGACACTTTGAAATCAGCGGCTTGGTTTAAACGTGCATCGTTTAATACTGCGTCCCCCTTATCAATTCGCAACGTGTAATCGCCGGCGGGTAAATTTTGGTAACGCTTTAATTGTCCACTCGTATCAAACAAACTACCGTAATACGTCAGACCATCTGTGCCATTACTCGCAAAAAGGGCGGCATCAATCACGTCCGTATTTTGACTTAAATCTTGCATATTGAGCGTGCTGGTTTGAGTTAAATTTATCTTGTACCATGTTTGGGCATTATCCGAAGCTTCTAATTTTCCTTGGAAAATAACGCTATTTGTCGTTTTATCAGTTTGCGTTAAATCAAACGCTAACGCTGCATCACTGGCACGAATCCGCCATTGTTCAGGTTCAAATGTCGAATAATCCACGCCATTAGTTACACTTGGCGAATATGTCAGTAACGTCGTAATACTGTCTAACTGATTAACGTTATTTGTTTGATAAATAAATGGAGCTTTGGCTTCAAAGTTTTGAGTGCTTATCGGAATGGGTGAGTCAGGGACGGACGAGGTTGAAACAACCGCTGGCACGACAACGATTTCAGGAATCGGTGTTGCGATAACAACAGGGGATTCAACTTTAGGATTAAAAATATCTTTCGCGCTGATAATTCCATCGGAAAATTTTAAAAATTCAATGCCGGTCAACGTATCTTCGCCATCATTGATAACGCCATTTTTAGCAACGCCGATAAATTTCACCGTAATTTGTGTTGTTCCATTGGCAGTGATTTGATATTGGTCTTTGTTGTTATTAAACAGCGCAGTATCGTCACCATTGCCACCAATTAACGAGTCATTGCCCATCATACCGCTTAACGTATCGTTGCCATTGTTACCAACGATTTTATTATCTGTTTTATTGCCAATGCCTTTAACGTTTTTTGGCGTAGTAAAAATTAAATTTTCAACATTAGTTGGCAACGTGTAAACGGATAAGGTCGTTTCAATCGTATCGTTACCACCCAATTTTAAACTGGTACTGAGTTCGGTAACTACGTCATTGAGGTTATCGACAACATAATAATCGTTGCCATTACCACCCATCATCGTATCAACGCCTAACCCACCGTTTAACGTATCATTTCCTGCCTCGCCATTCAGTTTGTCATTTCCACTGCCGCCATTTAGCGTATCGTCACCGTTCCCGCCATTTAATACGTCGTTATCCGCTCCCCCGTCGAGTAAATCATTACCCAGACCACCGTTCAAAGTGTCCAATCCAGCAAGACCCGTAATGGTGTCATCTTTTACAGAACCCGTTAGTTTTTCACTCTTTAATGTGCCTTTTATAACTGCCATGATTTGTCTCTCGTTGCGTGAATTTTGACTTGTAACGAAATTTATTGAGATACGACCCGATTTTTGCTGGTGATTTTGATCGGTAATTTATATTCGTCCTGCCACGCATTCATACCACCAGTCAAAATCAACACATTTTCAAAGCCTGATTTTGTCAACAACTTGGCTGCCGCTGCCGCACGAGTTCCGGTTTGGCAAGTAATTAACAATAGATTTTTTTTATATTTTTGCAGACTTGGCAATTGTTCCGAGAGTTTACTCAGTGGTGCATTTACCGCATTTTCAATATGACCTTGAATAAAGTCTGGGGCTTCGCGCACGTCAATCACAACAGTTTTTTCGTCATCTATTTTTTGCACCGCTAACATTGGCGAAATCGAATCAAACCGTTTAAACGCGGTATCAATAAATTCTTGGATGAGTAAAAACGTCACAACCGCCATTGCGAGTGACAAAATGTAGTGATTTAAAATAAATTCGAGGTAACGATCCATGAGTATGTTTTCTATAAAGTGAATAAAAAAAATTTGAAGTAACGGCGGCTAACGTGTGTTGCTATAATGCCGCCTAACAACCGCCTAATTGCGCGAAATCATACCGTGAAATACCTACCACTAAACGCTATGGCGTTCTAGTGGTGGCTTCGACTGACCCGTACTGATGTTTCAGTACCTCTCGCAGTATCACGGGCTTTGACTCGTGTTGATACTGGGGAACGCTTTACAGTCACGACAGAACCTGCCGCCTCAAATGGGGTTATACAATCCCGATTTTTTGAGACTGGAAATAGATTTACTTTTTACGCATTCATAGCCTCTTGGCTTTCGATGACCACAAATGCAAGTACGAGGAGATGTTACAACATGAGTATAGATAAATCAAAAGCAGCTACGCCAGAACTGCTGCTGTCTATCCCCACCCAAATCACACGATTTGGGATGGGGAATTCTGCACGGTCAGTTAAACCTTTAGTTTTGCTGATTTTAGACGGCTTTGGTTATTCACCAAAAACTGAAGATAACGCCATTGCATTGGCAAAAACACCTTGTTGGGACAAATTACAAAAAATTTATCCGATGACTTATTTAGCGTGTTCAGGTCACGTTGTGGGTTTACCCGATGGACAAATGGGCAATTCTGAAGTGGGACATTTGCATATCGGTTGTGGGCGTTACATTCCGCAGGATTTTTCGTTAGTAAATGATGCAATTGTGGACGGTAGTTTTTTTGATAATGCTGTTTTGTGTAAAGCGGTAGACGAAGCAAAATCAAAAAATAAAGCATTGCATATTTTGGGTTTACTTTCAGCCGGTGGTGTTCATAGCCACGAAGCACAAATTGCGGCAATGGTTGAACTCGCTGCCAAACGTGGACTTTCAAAAATTTATGTTCATGCGTTTTTAGACGGTCGTGACGTGCCACCAAAAAGTGCTGCCAGCTCATTTACGTTTTTAGAAAACAAAATGGCAGAATGTGGTGCAGGACAAATTGTCTCAATTACAGGACGTTTTTATGCAATGGACAGAGATAACCGTTGGGAGCGTGTTCAACAAGCCTACGAAATGTTAATGAAAGCCAACGCGCCACATTTTGCCACAACCGCACAAACTGGTTTAGAAATGGCTTATGAACGCGGTGAAACTGACGAATTTGTGTTACCTACGTTAATTGCCGCAAATATAGACTCTGTTGTTTCGATTGATTTGGATGATTCAGTAGTGTTTATGAATTTCCGTTCTGATAGGGCGCGAGAAATTAGCCAAGCGATTACTGAACCGACATTTGATAAATTTGAACGTCATCACGCACCTCATCACGGTTATTTTGCAACTCTGACGCAATATCACGAAAAATTCACTTATCCGATTGCCTTCACATCGCCTGAAATTAAAAACAGTTTAGGTGAATACTTAGCCAATTTAGGCATGACGCAATTGCGTTTAGCGGAAACGGAAAAATATGCTCACGTCACTTTCTTTTTTAATGGTGGACGTGACGAACCATTTGCAGGCGAAGATCGTGAGTTAATCCCATCGCCAAAAGTAAAAACCTACGATTTGCAACCCGAAATGAGTGCGCCAGAAGTTACTTATCACTTGGTTAAAGATATTCTCGAAGAAAAACACGATGTAATTATTTGTAATTATGCGAATTGCGACATGGTTGGACACACGGGCAATTTAGAAGCAGCGATTTCGGCGGTTGAAACGATTGATCAATCGTTGCATTGTATCGTCGATGCGTTGAAATCGGTGGGCGGACGAATGCTAATTACGGCTGATCACGGCAACATTGAACAAATGACTGACGAAGTCACACATCAAGCACATACCGCACATACCACGAATGTTGTGCCGTTGGTTTATGTTGAAGGCGAGGGTGCGTTGGCTGACGGTGGTAATTTAGCGGACATTGCGCCAACGATGCTGGCGATTTTAGGACTGACACCGCCAATTGAAATGAGCGGCAAATCATTATTACGTTGAGTTGTGACACGCTTGTTTAAATTTGTTTTTAGCTTATTTTTAATTTTCAGCATGGCAAATAGTCATGCTGAAATAACCGTCGATAAATCCGTGTTGCTCAATAACCAACTGGCTGAACTCGACAAACTTTACGGCAATACATCGGCATTGTTAAAAACATTGGAAAACCAAACCGCTAAACAAAGACAAAATTTGGCAAAAATCCACACTGAAATCCAAGCGTTGACGTTAGAGATTAGTAAGCAAAACGACGAACTCGCCGGTCAAGTAAAAACGATGTACGCGATGGGAAATAAAGAGCGAATAAAATTATTGCTCAATCAACAAGACCCCATTTTAACCAGTCGAATGATGGCGTATTACGACTATTTGAATGCGCGGCGTGTGAATCAATTAACGAGCGTGGGTGAAACACTGCGGCGTTTGGAACAGTTGAAAAAACAAAATGAAGTTGAAACCGCGCAACTTGAACAAAATTTAGCGCAAAAACGACTTGAACAAAATTCAGTGGAATCACTCAAGAAACAACGCGCTCAACTGCTGAAACAAGCCACACCTGATTTTCTGTCGAATGAACAGCAAATCAATCGATTAAAAGACAGCGAATTAGCATTGAAAAATTTACTTTCGACCTTACAAACCTCGAATAGTGATTTGAGTTCAGAAATCGAGAAAGCACGTGTTTTGCGTAAAAAAAGATTAGAAATAGAAGACGTGGCTATTGTTGCGCCAAAACTTATCGACGAAGAACCCGCTGTGCCGACGATTCACAAAGAAAAAGAGGTGCCGTTAAAAGCATCGACCTCTAGCGATAATTTTCCATTGTTGGAAGGTGATTTCGCAAAATTGAAAGGTGAATTACCTTGGCCTGTCAAAGGCGAGATAATGCAGAAATTTGGTTCCGCGCGAGAAGAAGGAAAATTAGACGGCGTTATTATTGCCGCGCCTGAAGGTACAGAAATTCACAGTATTACGGATGGTAAAGTGGTTTATGCGGATTGGATGCGTGGTTATGGTTTGATTATCATCGTCGATCATGGCAAAGGGTTTATCAGTCTGTATGCGTTCAACCAAAGTTTGTATAAAAAGCTCGGCGACGTAGTCAATTCAGGCGATGTTATTGCTTCAGTAGGTTTAAGTGGTGGACATGATAGAGCCAGTTTATATTTTGGCATTCGTAAAAAAGGCAAATCAGTTGATCCGATGGAATGGTGCAAGTAAGAAATCAAATTTAAAACTATTTTGGGTATGAAAAGAAAATTATGTTAAAAAAGAAAAGTGCGTATTTATTATCATTAGGTGTTGCGTTAGGCGGTGTTATCGGTATGAGCAGTAGTGTTTTTGCTGAAAAAGCAACGCCACCTGTCGCCGTTGATTCGGAAGCTGTATTACCGTTAGAAGATTTAAAAACATTTACCGAAATTTTTGGGCGAATTAAGCAAGATTATGTCGAACCCGTTTCAGACAAAAAATTGTTAGAAGATGCCGTGCGTGGGATGTTAAGCGGATTAGATCCACATTCTGCCTATTTAGTCGCTGAGGAATATCAAGAGTTAAAAGAAGGGACAACGGGACAATTCGGTGGTTTGGGTATCGAAGTCACCATGGAAAATGGCTACGTTAAAGTCGTTTCCCCCATTGACGATACCCCAGCGCAACGTGCTGGCATTAAAACAGGCGATTTGATTATTCGTCTCGATGACAAACCCGTTAAAGGCATGACGTTGGCAGACGCTGTGAAAATGATGCGAGGCGAGGCAGGTAGTAAAATTTTACTGACTGTAGTGCGTGAAGGTTCAGAGGCTCCGTTAAAAATTTCGTTGATTCGTGACATCATCAAAGCCAAAAGCGTCAAAAGTAAAATGCTAGATAAAAATTACGGCTACGTTCGTGTTAGCAGTTTTCAATCGGGTACAGGTGAAAGTTTAAAAGAAGCGTTAGCCGGTTTGAAAAAAGAAAATGGTGGCGCGTTGAAAGGTCTGGTATTGGATTTACGTAACAACCCAGGCGGCGTGTTGAATGCAGCGGTTGATGTAAGTGATTCGTTTTTACGTAGCGGCTTAATCGTTTACACGAAAGGGCGTATTCCCAATTCTGAAATGCGTTTTAATGCTGCACCAGATGATTTAATTGATGATGCGCCAATGGTTGTTTTGATTAACGCCGGTTCTGCATCTGCGTCCGAAATTGTGGCGGGTGCGCTGCAAGATTCTAAACGCGCCATCATCATGGGTGAAAAATCATTCGGTAAAGGTTCGGTGCAAACCATTTTGCCAACCAGTAACGGTTCAGCCGTAAAACTCACCACTGCACGTTATTACACGCCATCGGGTCGTTCGATTCAGGCAGAAGGTATTGAACCTGACGTAGCGTTGGCGCAAATGAAATTAGAATCCGTCGAAAAAACAGATTTTAAACCTGTGAAAGAAGCGGATTTATCGAACCATTTGCAAAATAACAAAGAAAAAGCGGCAACTAAAGACGCTGAAACAAAAGAAAAAGATGCCTTAGACGCAAAAGATTACGCTTTGAATGAGGCGTTGACGTTGCTTAAAGGTATTAGCATTATGAAACGTTAATTTTTAAATCAAAATTTGGGAAATTTATGTCAAAAACAAAAAAAGTAGTTTTAGCGTATTCGGGCGGTTTGGATACATCGGTAATTTTGAAATGGTTACAAGATGTTTATCAATGTGAAGTTGTGACGTTTACGGCGGATTTAGGACAAGGTGAAGAAGTTGAACCTGCTCGCGCCAAAGCGCAATCGTTGGGTATTAAAGAAATTTATATTGACGATTTGCGTGAAGAATTTGCGCGTGATTTTGTATTCCCAATGTTTCGCGCCAACACAATTTATGAAGGCGAATATCTTTTAGGTACGTCCATTGCGCGCCCGTTAATTGCAAAACGTTTGATTGAAATTGCAAATGAAACTGGCGCGGATGCCATTTCGCACGGCGCAACCGGTAAAGGTAATGATCAAGTACGTTTTGAATTGGGCGCGTATGCGTTGCGTCCTGATATTCATGTGATTGCACCGTGGCGCGAATGGGATTTGAATTCACGCCAATCATTACTCAATTACGCCACGAAACACGGCATTCCTGTTGAACAAAAACAAGGTGGCAGCTCGCCTTATTCAATG
>JAQTOX010000067.1 GCA_028713055.1 Methylococcales bacterium
TACCTTTTGAAAATGGCTGTTCGTGGTATGCAGGACATACTTGGTCATTGGCGTACGAAGAACAGTTTTATTTATTGTATCCATTGTTATTTTTATGGGCGTGGCGTGGCGGTAAAAGTGTGCGAATTTTATTGGCGATTATCGGACTGGTAATAAGCGCGTTAACTTTGATTTATTTAAAACAGATTTTTTGGGCGGATTATTGCACTTACTTTTTGTTTTTATTGACAGGATGTTACAGTGCATTGTTGCCCGAAAATTGGATGCAGCGATTGCGTTTGTTGCCATTTTCATTGTGGCTAATGGCTGTAATTATTTTGATGAATTTAATTTTATGGTTGCCAAATAACGGGGATATGCTGCTTAAAATTCTGTGTTATCCATTGTTGATTCAAATAATTGTTTTCGGAACACCGACGCGATTTATACAGATTAAATACGTTTTTGAAAATGCGAGTTTGGGTTATTTGGGGCGTATTTCTTACAGCGTTTATTTGTGGCAAGAACTCGCCACGGCATACTATGAAAATACACAATGGTGGCAAACATTGAGTTATTTGGGACTGGTATTTGGCTTTTCGGCGTTGTCATTTCGATATTTTGAAATACCGTGCCAGCGATTAGGGACACGGCTTTCAAATCGGTTGAAAGCCGCAAAATCGTAGAATATGTTATAAAATTTTTGCGGTGAGCCAATCTGTCCACGCTGAAAAATTATCACCTTTCGTTGCGGATAATTGCAAAATTTGAATCGTTGGATTTACCCGCCGCGCAAAATCAATGCAGCGTTCCACATCAAAATCGACATAAGGTAATAAATCGATTTTGTTAATAATCATCAAATCTGCTGCATAAAACATATCGGGATATTTCAATGGTTTGTCGTCACCTTCCGTGACCGAAAGTACAACTACTTTATGCGCTTCGCCCAAGTCAAACGACGATGGACAAACCAAATTTCCTACATTTTCAATTGCTAAAAAACTATTCTCTTTCACGCCTAAGGTTTTGATTGCCTGACCAATACCGTGGGCATCTAAATGACAGGCGCGCCCCGTGTTAATTTGCAACGCAGGCACACCCGTTGCTCGAATACGATCCGCATCATGTTCGGTTTGTTGGTCGCCTTCAATTACCGCAATTGAAAATTTGTCTTTTAAGACTTTAATCGTCTCAACCAATAATGTGGTTTTACCTGCACCTGGACTTGAAACTAAATTTAGAGCGAAAATTTTGTTGTCTTGAAAATACGTCCGATTTTCTGCTGCGTAAGCGTCATTTTTACGTAGTAAATCTTGTTCAACTTGAATCAGCCGCTGGGTATCGGCGTGATTGTGTTGACTATGTCCATGATTATGCGTCGTTAGTAAACTGACTTTCGATGCGTCGATTACGCTAAATTTTCCTGTACCACTCGGATTACTACACCCACAAATTCCACACATTTAAGTCACCTTTAATTTCGTAATTTCTAATTCTAAGTTCACCAGCAAAATTAAAGTATAAAACAACCGATTGAATTGCCGCTAACGTTTTGCCACGGGGTTAAAATTTTGAACCCAAATAAACGGTAAAACCGAGTAGAATTAACTTACCAAATTTTTTAGGGATGTTTCATTATGCTACTAGTCGAAAAATTCAAAGCCGGCACCATTATTTTTAAAGAGGGCGATAATGATAAAACCATGTTCATCATTCTTGAGGGCAACGTACGGCTTTATGTCACCCGTAACGGAAAAGAAGCGGATCTTGCGATTATTGGCAAACATGATTTCTTTGGAGAGATAGAAATGTATGGGAATAAATCGCGTTGTATGTCTGCAAAAGCGACAACACCCGTACGAGTGGTCATCATTAAAAATCGAATGCAGCTCGATCAATTCATTGGTCAGTATCCGTCATTTTCTGGAAAAATATTGCGGATAATGGGCGAACGTCTTGCGATTGCAACCGCTTCATTATAGGAATCATTTACTATGCTACCAGCCATAAAAGTAAAAACTACGTTACCCATTATTGATGTCAGAGGAGATACCATCATTTTTAGGGAGGGTGGTGAAGATAGACGGATGTTTCTTGTTCTTGAAGGGAGTGTAAAAATCTACAATGAACGTGACGGAAAGGAAACGGAAGTTGCGATTATTCATAAACATGAATTTTTCGGTGAAACAGAAATGTATGTTGCGAAACCACGCAGTGCCGCCGCAAAAACTGTCACCGATACAAAGTTAGTAATAATTAGAAGTCCACGTGAGTTAGAGCGATTTGCCACTAATAACCCGTGGTTATCGGGAAAAATGATGGGAACTATGGGGGAACGTCTTGCGACTACAAATGAATTGTTAGCGAAGAAAATCATCAGTTCAACCCCAGTAACTGGAACAGGGACAGTAGAAACCGTTACAAATATACATGGTACTGACAATACGATTAGAAAAATCGTTAGGCATTAAAAATGTGTCATTTGCGGTGCAGACTCATTGCAACCCTGCATCTGTCGATATCAGACAAGTTTGCACCCGCTATTTGAGTATTTACGACTAAGAAATTGCGCCTGTTAAAAGTATCATTGAACTTGAATCGTTTTTAGCGACACCAATATCATTTAAAACGTCTGCTTTGTTATGTCTGTCGCCATCGGCAAATTCTAAAATTTCAATATCATTTAAAGTATCTATACCATCAAGGATGCCAGTGTTTTCAGTGTTGCTGTATTCCAACGTTAATTGAGCTACACCTTCGGCATCTGAGTTAATGGTGATTAAATAATCTGTGTATATGCCGGAAAAAACCGCAACATCTATACCGTCACCACCATTTAATTCGTCATTGCCGTCGCCGCCTTCCAATGTATCGTTCCCACCTTGACCGTTAATAGTGTCATTTCCACCATTACCAATAAAAATGTTATTGGTTTTACCGCCTTCGCGTTCTTGAAGTAAATTATTTAAATTATTGCCATTACCTTCGATTGCTTTTGTGCCGGACAATTCTAAAAATTCAACGTTTTCACTTTGGTTTAAATTGAAACTGACTGACGAAATGATTTCATCTTGCTCACCACCATCCACTTTTTCAACAATGGTGTCGCCGTCATTATTCATGTAATACACGTCATTGCCATTACCACCGACTAGCGAATCCTTTCCTAATCCGCCATCTAACGTATCTGCTCCTTCGCTGCCAATTAGCGTATCGTTACCCGCCATTCCTTTGAGTACATCATCGCCAATGCTACCAGTAATCACATTGTTACTTTTATTCCCCGTGCCATTGAAACCTTTACCTTGGTCATCTTTCAAAATTAAATTTTCAATATTTTCCCCCAGCGTATAACTAGACGTGCTAGTTACAGTATCTTTGCCACCCGTCGTTATATTTACATTTTTTTCGATGACAACGTCTTTGCTGTTTTCAACAAAATAAACGTCATCACCATCGCCACCCGCCATGTTATCAACACCGCCACCGCCATCTAACGTATCTTTGCCGTCACCACCGTCTAACGTATCTTTGCCTTTGCCACCGTCTAATTTGTCATCACCACTGCCAGCGATTAACGTATCGTTACCGTCGTTACCCATTAACGTATCGTTGCCATTACCACCTTCTAACGAATCATTGCCGAAACCACCATTTAAACTGTCATTTCCTGCATCGCCGCGCAACGTATCTGCACCCGCCAAACCAGTAAGTAAGTCATTTTTAGCACTGCCTATTAGTAGAGCATTCGCATTTGAGGGGGCTGTTTTTATTACACCATCAAATCCAATCGGTGCCGTCTCGGCACTAATCACGTTTTCTAATGCACCAAAACCATCCATATAACTCACTTTGACGCTGATTTTTTTGCCAAAATCTATACTAGACGGTTTGTAGCTGTCTTTGTTTGCATTACTAATATTTTTGCCATCACTCAACCATTGATATTTGAATGTACCTAATCCATCTTCATCCGTAATTGAATTAGAAACGGCTTTTAAAATTTGACCTTCTTTTACTATGCCACTAATTGTTAGTTTACCCTTTGGTAGACCATTAACATTAACAACAGCCACTGTTGGACTACTTGTTACACTCTCCAAATTATTTAATCCGTCGGTATAACTTGCTCTCACGCTGATAGTTTTTTTCACATCGATTTGTGTTAAAGCGTAAGTATTTTGCGTTTTACCTGAAATATCTGTGCCGTCACTCAACCATTGATAGCTAATCTTGGTCATCGGTTTATTAACATCATCTAACGTGTTGGTGGCAGTTAACGTTTGATTTTGTTTTGCTATACCAGTGATTGTTACGTTTCCAGTGGGTGGTTTTTGTTCATTGATAGCGATTGGCGAACTTACCACGCTTTCAGCTGTACCTTGTAAATCGGTATAGCTGGCTTTCACACGAATACCTTTACCCGCATCGTTTTCAATCAATGTGTAAGTTTCTTTATTTTCACCAACAATCGCTACGTCATTGTTTAGCCACTGGTAACTCATCACACCCAAACCGTCCACATCTTGCAAATTGTTTTGCACAGATAACACTTCGCCAACGGTTGCTATGCCGTTAATGACTAACTCTCCCGTAGGCAGATGGTTATTTTTACTCGTGTCGTTGATGATGTTAATCGTTGCCGATTTTGTTACGTCATTCGCCAAAGTGAATGTTAAGTATTCCGTGCCTTCAGTGAGATGGTCATTCAAAAATTTCACCGGAATGGTGGCTTTGCCGTCTGTACCCACAGTGAGCGAGGTTGGAATAAAACCACTCGTCAAATCTGCCGCTGTTGCTGTACCGCTGTAAGTAAAATTAACCGCAGTATTCACCGCCACATTGGTGGTTTGCAAACTTAACGTCGCCGTCTCGCCTTCATTCAACGTGTTTTTATCTACGCTTAACGAATACGTCGGGTCAGGCACGCTGGTGTCATTGATGACGCTAATGGTCGCGGTTTTGGTCGCATCCGCTAACAACGTCAAAATGAGGTTTTCGGTGCTTTCACGAAGTTTATCATTCAGAAATGGTAACGGAAGACTGGCTTTGCCGTCTGTCCCCACCGTGAAACTACTCGGAATTCCACCACTCACATCGGCGGCGGTCGCACTACCGCTGTAGGTAAATGCCACAGACGTATTTGCCGCCACATTCGTGGTTTGCAAAGTTAACGTTGCCGTCTCGCCTTCGTTAACGCTGGTTTTGTCGACGCTTAAGGCGTAAGTGGGCGGCAGGTCATTGACGTTCACCGTCACAAATTTCGTGGCATCATTTGCCAAGGTAAACGTCAGATTCTCATTACCTTCCTGCAATTTATCATTGAGAAAATTTAACGGCAGCGTGGCTTTGCCATCCGCGCCGATAATGAAGGTGGTCGGAATGCCACCATTCACATCGGCGGCGTTGGCGTTACCGCTAAACGTGAAAGGAACCGCCGTATTCGCTGCCACGTTAGTGGTTTGTAAATTTAAAATCGCGGTTTCACCTTCTTTGACGCTGTTTTTATCAAGAGTTAACGCATACGTCGGGGGCTGGTCATTGATTGTCACACTAGCAAATTTGCTAGCGTCATTGACCAACGCAAAAGTTAAATTCTCAGTTCCTTCCACGAGTTTGTCATCTAAAAAGGTAAGCGGTACACTCGCTTTCCCATCTGCGCCGATAATGAAGGTGGTTGGAATGCCACCATTCACATCGGCGGCGTTGGCGTTACCGCTAAACGTGAAAGGAACCGCCGTATTCGCTGCCACGTTAGTGGTTTGTAAATTTAAAATCGCGGTTTCACCTTCTTTGACGCTGGTTCTGTCCACAGTTATCGAGTAAGTTGGAGCGGGTTGAAAATATAAATTGACTGTTGGTGCAGCAACCAAGCCACCAACTTTGCCGTCCGTAACATTGTAATTCAACGCCACACTGCCGCTGTAATTCAGGTTAGGGGTAAATATCCAACTATCAAATTGTTCGGTTAATGTTCCGTTCGTCGCAGTAAGATTTGTTATTGATAATGTGTCGCCGTCGGCATCATAAAACCCATAAAGCAAGTCGCTTTTTCTGATCTGATAAGATGTATTTTCTGTACCAACAGCTGGAGTAATTTGAACTGTTGGAATAATGGGTGCGTGATTTAGTGTCGTGGTATTAAATAACACAGATAATTTATGACTATCATGACTACTGCCAGAAAGTGAGTCATAAATAGCTGCAACTATATCTGTTTTACCATCGTTATTTAAATCAGCTACGTTAACAGAATAATCAGGAAACTGACCTACATCAAAGTAAGCTGGAGAACTAAATCCACCTTGCCCATCCCCTAACAATACAGTTACGTTTGCCAATGAAGAGCCCATCGCCAAATCCATTTTGCCATCAAAGTTGAAATCCCCCGCAACAATTGAACTGGATGCCCAACCACCAGCAAAAATAGTTGCTGAACCAAAGCCACTTCCGTTACCTAATAACACAGATATTGATTTAGCTTCACTTCCCCAATTTGCCGTGGCTAAATCTTTTTTACCATCAGCGTTGAAATCACTCACAATTATGGCACTAGGATTTTCCGAACTCCCCACAGCAAAGGAAATTGCATTGCCAAAGCCACCATGACCGTCACCCAATAACACCGATACATCATGACTTTCCCCATTCGCTGTAACTAAATCTACTTTACCATCGGCGTTAAAGTCACCTACATTTATAGAACGAGGATCCATTCCAACGGTAAAAGTGGTTTGTGGACCAAAACCACCTCGACCATCTCCTAGTAACACCGACACCGTACCATTGATTTTCCCCCAAGTTCGATTTGGAGTGGCTAAATCTAGATTTCCATCGCCATTAAAATCACCTGTAGTAACCGCATAAGGATAAGAACCAACAGAAAAATCCTTATGAATACCAAAGCCGCCATTGCCATCACCTAATAGCACAGACACGTCATTTGAAAGTTCATTTGCTGTAACTAAATCTATTTTGCCATCAGAGTTAAAATCACCCGAGATAACACAGTCTGGATAAAAACCGACTTTAAACGAAGTGGATGTGCCAAAATTACCTTGTCCATTGCCCAATAATACAGATACATCACCACTGTTTTCATTTGCTGTAACTAAATCCGTATTACCATCCGCATTGAAATCGCCCACATTAACAAATCTTGGTTGAGAACCACTTATAGTAACGGTGGTTTGCGTTGCAAAAGTAACTGGCGTAACAGCTAACGTATTCCCTTCAAACCCAACAACATCCCTCTTCACCAACGCATCCGCTTCCACACTGCCAACAGTCGATTCTAAAATCCAATCCGCACCCGCAAAACTATTTCCCGTCAAATCATCTGAAGCTGCCACATCCGCGTCAGTCAACACAGAAAGTTGATTGATAAACGCCAATCCCGCATCACCTTTTGCTATGTCGCAACCGTATAACAGCAAATCGCCATTTGCTGATAATGCAGAACCGATGCGTTTTAATTGTGTGGTGTAATCTACGAGATTGGCGTTATTGAGTGAACCGTTAGCAAACGCTAATTCACCGGCTGCGCCGTGCGAAATAATGTGAATGGCATCGAGATTTTTTTGCCCGTCTAATGCGGCGGCAATTTGATTGATAACGTTAGTTTTGTCGTCGAGTAGAATTACTTCGACATTGGGTGAAATGCTGGCGATGAGCGATTGCGCGTCAGTAACGTTTGCATCGATAAAAAGGATTTCATTACGTTGAGTAGTCATTCTCATGCTCCAAATTTTAATTCGATTTTAGTGCGACAGTAGTCTTGAATTTGGAGTTTAGCGTAAACCGACAACCTTTGTAAAAGCTGTCGGTTTTTTGGAGTTTTAAACTACGATATTGACCAACTTACCGGCGACAATAATCACTTTTTTCACGATTTGTCCGTCGATAAATTTCAACACGGTTGCATCATTTAACGCCGCTGTTTCAATTTCCGCATTGGTAGCAGTTGCCGAAACCGAAATTTTACCTCGCAATTTCCCGTTCACTTGCACCATTAAATCTAACGAATTTTGCACTAACGCGCTTTCATCAACGGTTAGCCATTTTTCAGAAACAATCGCGGTTTCATGTCCTAATTCGCGCCACAACTGGTCACAAATATGCGGCACAATCGGCGACAACATCAACGTAATGTCTTCTAAAATTTCGTGGCGAATCGCTTTGCTATTGTTCGATTCATCGGTGAATTTCGACAACGTGTTGAGCAATTCCATATTTGCCGCAATCGCTGTGTTAAAAATCGTCCGAACGCCCATGTCATGCGTGACTTTTTGAATCGTTTGATGCAATTGACGACGTACGGTTTGTTGTTCGTCGGTTAAATCGCCTTCAATTTTGAATTCCGTACCTTTCACTTGCTCACTGTGTAAAAATACTTGTCGCCACAAACGTTTTAAGAATCGCGACGCACCTTCTACGCCGTCGGCTGACCATTCCAAAGATTGCTCTGGTGGCGCGGCAAACATGATGAATAAACGCACCGTGTCTGCGCCGTATTTTTCGATGAGTTCTTGCGGATCAACGGTGTTGCCTTTGGATTTCGACATTTTACTGCCATCCATAAGCACCATGCCTTGCGTGAGTAATTTTTTGAACGGTTCATCACAAACCACCAAACCTTCGTCGCGCAATAATTTGGTATAAAAACGCGCATACAACAAATGCAAAATCGCGTGTTCAATTCCGCCAATATAATGGTCTACAGGCAACCAATGTTTTGCGCTTTCGCCGAGCATTGCATCATTTGGCTGACTCGCAAAACGCGCGAAATACCACGACGATTCCATAAACGTATCGAACGTGTCGGTTTCGCGTTTTGCAGGTTTGCCACACTTTGGGCAATCAACATGTGAAAAAGTCGGATGGGCAACCAGCGGCGATTGCGAACCGTCTAAAATGACATCGCGTGGCAATTGCACAGGCAAATCTTTATCAGGAACGGGAACTGTGCCGCAATCATCGCAATAAATCACAGGAATCGGTGCGCCCCAATAACGCTGCCGAGAAACGCCCCAATCGCGCAAACGGAAATTCACTTTGCGAATACCTTTGTTTTGCGCTTCTAACGTTTCGGCGATTTTGGCAAAGGCTTCTTGTGAGGTTAAGCCATCGAATGCACCTGAGTTTTTCAATACGCCTTTTTGTGTAAATGCTTGTTCGGTGCAATCGTCGTTTTCATCTTTCGCAGAAAAAATGACTTGTTTAATCGCAATGCCGTATTTTTTTGCAAATTCAAAATCACGTTGGTCATGCGCTGGCACTGACATTACCGCGCCTGTGCCGTAACTCATCAACACGAAATTCGCAATCCAAACGGGGACGCTTTCGCCTGTAATTGGATGAATTGCCGTAATGCCTGAATTGATACCGCGTTTTTCCATCGTTTCCATTGCCGCTTCGGAGGTTTCCATCGTTTTGCAATCTTCGATGAATGCACGAATGTCGGCATTTGTTTCAGCGGCTTTTAACGCGAGCGGATGTTCAGCCGCAACCGCTAAATACGTCACGCCCATTAACGTATCAGGGCGCGTGGTGTAAATGCGAACAGGATTTTCGTTTTCTACAACAAAATCCATTTCCACGCCTTCCGAACGACCAATCCAATTCGTCTGCATGGTTTTAACTTGTTCTGGCCAGCCGTCGAGTGTTTCGAGCGATTGCAATAATTCGTCGGCATACGCGGTGATTTTCAAAAACCATTGTGCGATTTCTTTGCGTTCGACTTTTGTATCGCAACGCCAGCAACAACCGTCGATAACTTGTTCATTCGCCAACACAGTCATATCGTGCGGACACCAATTCACAGGTGCAGTTTTTTTATAAACCAGCCCTTTGTCCAAAAGTTTTAAGAAAAACCATTGTTCCCACTTGTAATAATCAGGGTCACAGGTCGCAATTTCTCTGTCCCAATCGTAGGCAAAACCTAAGCGTTTCAGTTGGTCGCGCATATAATCGATGTTGCTGTACGTCCAATCTGCGGGGTGAACCTTGTGTTGCATGGCGGCATTTTCAGCAGGCAAACCAAACGCATCCCAACCCATCGGTTGCAACACGTTTTTGCCGAGCATACGTTGATAACGTGAAATTACGTCGCCGATGGTGTAATTACGGACGTGTCCCATGTGCAATCTGCCGCTAGGATACGGGAACATTGAAAGACAATAGTATTTTTCTTGGTCGGGCTTTTCTGTAACGTTAAAAATTTTAGATACTGCCCACGCCTGTTGGACAGTTTGTTCGATTTCTTGAGGTTGATAAATTTCTTGCATGGTTTTGAGTTATTAAATTGTCAAAACCGTAGATTATAAAGATAAACCGCCAGTTTTTTTGAAAAGCTGGCGATTTTTAAAAGGTTGTTTACGGATTTTTAGGTAACATCTTACGCAAACTTTCCGTTAAAACTAAATCTTTTGCGGCTTTCACTTTAGTTCTTGTAATACTTTCTTTGATTCCTGTTTTGACAAATTCTATATCGTAATCACCTTGTCCCGTCATCGTTTTAATGCTCGTTTCTAATTGAGCGTTAGTGGGAATTTGTGTTTTACCTTTTGCAAAATAATCATTCAAATAATCGTTAATCAGTTTGTAATCGCTAATGTGTCGATTTATGTCCACGGCGTTAAAAGTATCTAGCGTAGTATTGATAAAACCTGTTGTCGAAGTCACACCATCAACTACGCAACTTGCTGTACCTTCCCAACCTTTGGTAGCTAATTTTAACGTGCAATTAGCAATTTTTTTTGCCTGATTATTACAAGATTTGGCAACAGTATTATCAAAAAATAAATCACATAACGGGTCGTTTGCGTTATCACTGATAATTTTTTCTTTCAGTGTTTTATCGATTACTTTTCCAAGTACAGTTTGACGATTAAATGATATTTTTCCTGCGGCAAGTGATTTCAAAATACCTCTTGATTTCATAATGCCGCTTGATAGTTTGTAATCGTCTACACTCAATGCAGTTTTTAAATCAAGAACATCGCTGATCAATGAAATACTTTCATCAATTTTTGCCATACGAGCATTAAACAATAAGTCATTGCTCTTTAAGTTGTTCACCCAATTATTGTAAGCAGATGTGACCGTTTCATTATCCTCACGGATAGAATGCGTCCATGTGTAGTAATTCTGAATCGTTTTGCAATTCGGGGCTTTTTCAATTTTCATTTCCTGCCACGTTTTATTGTAAATTGATGCAACGTAACGACACTCAGGCTTCGTCATGTCTACGATTTTTGGAAGTACATTTACTTGAGAAGATGAACCAAAACCTACATTATCAAACTCCATATAACTGCCGTTTGGGGTGTCATGAAATGTCACTTTACTAATACCGCCCGCATTTTCCCAACCAAAAAAAGTTCCTTCACCAGCAGTACCTGAAGCGTTAATCTCCGCCAACAAAGCCCCTGATGTGTCATAAATAGAAATGGTCGCATTAGATGGAAAATCTTTATAGGCAATTAAATCAACCCCAAACGCAGTTACAGGCGTAGTAAATACAAACTGAAAGTCATTGCGAATTGATGCCCCACCCGAACCGCCTGCACCTGATAAGACTTTCGATACAGAACCAAAATAACCACTGGGATTAAAATCAATACCACGATAACCTGAACCATCCGTAAAATCGGGGTTGCGTTGAAAAGTAATGCCTTCTTTTACTAAATGTTTTCCCAAACCTGGAACATCGGTATCGTAACTCAAAGGACCAAGGTCATAACGGGTTTGATTGGTAAAATTTGGCGTTTCAAAATCTTCAAGGATTAGATTGTTGCCCAATAATTTATTTAAATCCGCACGAGTTGCTATTGAGGTGGCGTGGGCATTAAAAGCACTGCTTAATAAAGTTGCAATTGCCATTGTTTTTATAGGCGTTACATTAAAATTCATCGGTTTTCCAATTAGTAAATTAGTTAATATGGTGTAAACACCAGCTTGATTCATCTCAAGCAAAATTTACTAGGCAAAAAATAGACCGTACTTTTAAATCAATAAGTTAGCAACATTATTCCACTTAATAGTAAAACAGAATGTGTCAAATCCCCTAATTCAATACGGCAAATGCCTTAATTTACCTTTTTGTTTAATTCATATTCAACCATTCAAATCTAAAGCCTCTATGAACATCAAAGACCATTGGTTCACCGATATTAAGCACGTTCCATCGCCTAATTTTAATGAACGCCCAGACGAAAATGATATTTCGCTAATCGTTATTCACTGTATCAGTCTGCCACCGAATGAATTTGGTGGCGGTTATATCGATGATTTATTTTGTAATCATTTGAATCCTGACGCGCATCCATATTTTCAAGCTATTCACACGTTGCAAGTGTCTGCACATTTGTTGATTCGACGAGATGGCGAATGTGTGCAGTATGTGCCATTCAATAAACGGGCTTGGCATGCAGGCGTTTCAAGTTTTCAAGGGCGAGAAAATTGTAATGATTTTTCGATTGGAATTGAATTGGAAGGCTGTGAAACGATTGCTTACACCGACGCACAATATGAAAAATTAAATGAAGTGCTTGCGACATTATCTAAAATTTATCCAAGTTTATCTAACATCACGGGACATTCTGACATTGCTCCGAACCGAAAAACAGACCCTGGCGCATCGTTTGATTGGTCAAAAATCAGCATGTTTGGCGCGTAATTGCCCACAAAATATGCTCACGCACTAATTCAGAATCTGTTGTTAATTTTGCATTCAACGCATTTAAAATTGATTCATTTTTTGGCGCATTTCCTAATGCCACCGCGATATTTCGTAACCACCGTTCATAACCAATTCGACGAATTGCCGAGCCTTCGGTTTTGGTCAAAAACTCTGTTTCTGTCCACGCAAAAACATCCAATAATTGTTGTGAATTCAAACGTTGACGAGGATGAAAATCAGGCTCTTTTGTTAAATTTGCAAACCGATTCCACGGACAAATCAATTGGCAATCGTCACAACCGTAAATTCGATTGCCAATCAGTGGACGGAATTCTTCGGGAATCGCGCCATGTAATTCAATGGTTAAATAGGAAACGCATCGTCGCGCATCAACTTGATACGGTGCAACAATCGCTTGCGTTGGACAAACTTTCAAACACGCGCTGCATTCACCACAATGAGAAGTCGCTGGCGCGTCAACTGGTAAATCCAAATTCGTATAAATTTCACCTAAAAAAAACCATGAACCGGCTTTGCGGTTAATTAAATTCGAGTGTTTACCAATCCAACCTAAACCAGCTTTTTCAGCAATCGCTTTTTCCAAAACCGGCGCACTGTCTACGAAAGCGCGATAACCAAATTCACCAATTTCAGTTTGAATTTTGTCGGCGAGTTTTTGTAAACGTTGCCGCATGAGTTTGTGATAGTCGCGTCCTAACGCATAACGGGAAATATAAGCGGCGGTAGGTGAAGTTAAAACGTGGTTCATTGCGACATGATTTTCAGGCAGATAATCCATTCGTACCGAAATAATACTTTTTGTATTTGGGTGCAGCAGGGAAGGGCGAGAACGTTTTAAACCATGCTTTGTCATGTAATCAAGTTCGCCATGAAAATCGTTTGCCAGCCACGTTTGCAAACGATTTTCGGCTTGAGCTAAATCGGTGTTAGTAATTCCTACTTGTTGAAAGCCAAGCTCGATTCCCCAATTTTTTATTTTTTCAACGAGTTGTTCGAGCATGTTTCGGTGTTTAAATAATCTTTTCTAACTGCTGAATATGCGTATCCAATTCATTCAATATGTCGCGCTGATTCCCCGTCAAATTCATACCACCGCGTAATTCTTGGATTCGCAAGTTAATTAGTTCAATACAATCTTCTTGCTCGCTGCGTCGTAAGTACAATTTGTTGACCATTTGCCGAAACGCCAAATTCAATTTGCGAAAGCGTCCTTTTTCATTCGCAATGTTTAGTACGTCGAGTTCGCCACCATCGCCAATTTGTTCACACAATTCTTCCAAACGATGCAATGGCGCGAAACTTTTATTATTGATATAGATCGCAATTGTTACACTAATCGCCCCGGCGATGATTAGCGTGATTAAATTGCCGACGAAAATAAACACGCCCAAACGACTCCATGCTTCCACGATATTTAAATAAACGGT
>JAQTOX010000068.1 GCA_028713055.1 Methylococcales bacterium
GGTTTGCGGCTTGAAGTTGGCAGTTTTTAATGTTTTTGGGTTTGTCATTTTGATTTCCTTTTTTTGGGTTATTTGTTTCATAATTTTTCTAATCTGCAATCCAAAACGTCCCCGCCGCTAAATTCGGCGAATTGCCAACTTTCGGATTTGAATTAAACAACACGCTATAAAGTTGTTGTGCGGCGAGCTGATTCGCGGTTGTCCACGAATTAACCCGTCCATCACAATAACGTTGATGCAAAATCTCAGGCGCAAATTGCATTTTTATCGTGGTTTTTTGCCACAACGCAGCATCGTCACACAGTCGATTTTTCGCTTGTGACGTTGCCGCGAAAAATGCTTTTAACGCAGTTTTATGACTGTCCGCCCACGATTGTTTAAACACATAACCCAACGTCGGTACGTTTTCGGCGATTCCTAAATCCTGTTGCAATGTTTTACCGTCGAGCAATTGTCGATAACCTTGCGCTTCCAATTGCGCGGCAAAATGCCAATGCGTCAACACCGCATCAACACGCTGATTTTTCAATTGTTCATTGATTAACGGCGGCGCACCAAAGATTTTTTCGACGGTTGCATTCAAATCGACGTTTTGTTTTTTTCCTACCGCTTGCAACAACAGCCAATTTTTATCCAATTCACCACCGGCAATACCTAAACGTTTTCCAGCTAAGTCTTTTACGTCATGAATCGCGCTATTTGCCGGAACGACCAACGTGCCAGACGTGTTGGAATACGGATAAAACGTAAATTCCGCGCCAGTATTTCGTGTTTGTGAAACCCACAAAAAATCCGACACAATCATATCGACTGCGCCAGATTGCAACGCAATTTTTGCGGCTTCAGCGGTGGCAACGGGTTGTGCTTGAATTTGAAAATTAGAGGATTCGGGTAAAACAGAAAGTTCCCAATCTAACGTGCCAGAGGTTTGTACGCCAATTCGCAATGTGGTTTTTTCGGCGGCACTCGCCTGAATAGCCACTAAACTGACGGCAATAAAAATAAGATGCAATTTTTTCAAGATGTTTCTACTCCAGTTAAAATTACCATCGAACTCGAATTCGTTTCAGCCATGTCAATGTCTCGCACATTGCGCGTATCACCGCTGGCGAATTGCAGCACTTCGATGTTTGTTAAAATATCTATGCCGTCCTTGATGCTTTCGTCATTCCCTTTATATTCCACGACAAGTTGATCTACACCTTCAGCGTCAGGATTATGGGTAATTTGATAGTCATCGAATGCACCGGTAAAAACCGCTGTATCGTTGCCATCGCCACCATCTAACTCATCATCGCCTTCGCCACCTTCTAACGTATCGTCACCGCCTTCGCCATTGATGGTGTCGTTACCTTCGCCACCCGTAAAACTGTTATTCACTTTGCCGCCACTTTCTTCTTGAAGTAAATCATTCAACGGCGTGCCTGTACCGTTAATCGCTTTTGCACCAGAAAGCGTCAACACTTCAACATTGGCACTTTGATTCAAATCAAAATCAACTTGGGCAATAATTTGATCTTGTTCGCCGCCGTCTTCTTTTTCAATAATGATGTCTTGCGTATTATTCATGTAATACAAATCTGAACCGTTGCCACCAATAAGTGTGTCCATACCTAAACCGCCGTCCAATGTATCGTCACCGTCTCCACCGTCCAACTTATCATTCCCCGCCATACCGCTAAGGAAGTTATCGCCAACACTACCAGTAATTACGTTATTACCTGCGTTTCCAGTGCCACTATTGCCTTTGCCTTGAATGTCGTTCAAAACTAGATTTTCAATGTTTGGCCCCAGTGTATAACTACTCGACGTACTTTCGACGGTGTCATTACCGCCCAATTTTACGTTTTTGGCATCTTTACTATTTTCAATCACCACGTCTTTAATGTTATCAACATAGTAATAATCATCGCCATCGCCACCACTCATGCTATCAACACCTGCGCCACCGATTAACGTATCTTTGCCTTGTGCGCCATCAATACTGTCATTGCCTTTGCCACCGTCCAACTTGTCGTTACCACTTCCACCCAGCAGTTTATCGTTACCGTCACCGCCAATTAAATAATCGTCACCTGTACCACCGTCTAACGAATCATTACCCACACCGCCGTCTAAAACATCATTTCCAGCATTACCACGCAACGTATCCGCGCCTGCCATTCCCGAAAGTGAATCGTTTTTTTCTGTACCAATCATTAACTCACTGGTGGCTTTGCCTTTTTCGTTTTTGCCGTTAATTATTTCCCATGAAATAACCGGTTCTGACGAAAGAATATCTTTTACTGTGACCGTTGCGGTTTGTTGTTTATCGCTGTTTAACGTGACGGTTAAGGTTTCTGCTTTTTCGGCGAGATGGTCTTCTATAAACTTTATAGGCAATGTCGCCGTGCCGTCAGCTTCAACAACAAAACGTGTCGTTTTTAATCCACCCAACACGTCCGCTGCTGAAATCGTTCCGCTAAAACTAATTGGAATTTCATCACCTTCGGCAACATTCGTTGTGGTTAATTTGAACGTTACTGCGCTATTTTCGTTTACAGTTGTTTTGTCTACGCTGAGTGCGTAAGTTGGCGTTTTATTTTCTTCGGATTGAATTAAATCTGTTGAATTGCTGGTAATACTGTCTGAATGTCCTAATCCGTCGGTGTAACTCACTTTTACTTTTATGATATTGCCGACATCATTTTCGGTGAGTTGGTAATTTGCACGGGTTGCACCGTTAATTGGCGCACCGTTTTTTAACCATTGATAACTGAATGCGCCTAATCCATCGGCATCGACGAATGAATTGATTGCTGTCAGCGTTTGCCCTTGTGTTAATTTGCCATTGATTGTGACTGAACCCGTTGGCAAATTGTCTGGATGTTGGTCAACAGGCGGGACAGTCAGTTCTATTATATTTCCTGCGCCACCTAAACCATCTTTGCCATAAATCCACGTCAATGCGGCTACATCGAAAGGCTGGAAAGTGGTTTTATATTCACCATTGTTGATGATAGACATGACGGTGTTATCCGAACTATCTTGACTTTCGGGCAATGGATTTGCCGATTCAAAAGGATTCTTCAAACCCAACATTTGACCCACTTCGCGTAATAACAGTTCATAACCTTGAGTTCCTGCCGTAGGTGTTCCGTTCAAATCGATAAATTCCACATTATCCAAATAAACGTAGGCATCGGCAGTGTAACTCGTCACGGTATTTTTGCTGTTATATCCATAGCCATAACTGCTACTCACGCTAGCGGGTATTGATGTATCTAAATCAGTGTTAGCAAAATGTACATCAGCATCTTTACCCGAAGCCGTTTCTTCAAATTTAATTCCAGTCACACCGCTGGCGTAATCTAAAATTGTGCGTGTTGCCTGTTGTTGTGCGCTATTAAATGAAGCAACCGGTTTTTTAAGATTCGTATCATCTAAATTTTTAATATCAAACGTGTAATAAAGCACGTTTCGAGCGGGTTTTAGATAATTCCAGTTCATGCCCTCACCTAGAAACGCATCGATTGTAGGTTCACCGGAATAAGAGACTTTACTTAAATCATCAACTGTTAGTGTCGTCGTTGCCATTGTATTCACCCCATTAGAAATTAAAATTCACTGTGTGTGTAACTTTACTTCACCAGTTGTGGTGCAAATCACTATTTAAAAATAGCGTTTAATTCACTGACCAACAATTGATGCAAACCGCCAAAACTGCCATTACTCATTAGAATTACATGACTACCTTGCTGAATTTCAGCACGGAATCGCGCCACAATATCCGTTAAATTTTGATAAACCACCGTATTACTTGCCAAGGTTAATGCGCTGTGTGATTCGGGTTGGTAAATAATCGCTACATCTGCGGCACGTAACGAAGCCGCTAACGTATGTTGATGTACACCTAAACGCATGGTATTGGAACGCGGCTCAACTATCGCAATAATTTTTTCGCTACCTACCCGCTGACGCACACCATCTAACGTTGTCGCAATCGCGGTAGGATGATGTGCAAAATCATCGTAAATCGTCACGCCATTTTTCGAAACTAATACTTCCATGCGCCGTTTCACATTTTGAAAATTCGACAACGCACTAATCGCATCGGGTGGCAAAATTCCAACATGATGGGCTGCTGCCATTGCAGCTAACGCATTTCGTACATTATGTTCACCGGTCAAATTCCAATGCACTTCACCTTGATGATGAACGCCAAAATATACTGTGAAATGACTGCCATCGCTGGTTAATAAATCGGCATTCCAACTGCCCTCACCTAAAATACTGGTGTACGAAACAGGAGTCCAACACCCTAACGCCAAGGTTTCTTCTAACGCTAAATCATTTTCGGGCGCAATCAACAATCCTTCGCTCGGAATGGTTCTGACAAAATAGTGAAACTGTTTTTGAATTGCTGCTAAATCTGGAAAAATATCCGCATGGTCATATTCCAAATTGTTCAAAATCGCGGTGCGTGGGCGGTAATGTACAAATTTTGACCGCTTATCAAAAAATGCTGCGTCATATTCATCCGCTTCAATCACAAAAAAATTAGAATCGGTTAAACGTGCCGACACGCCAAAGTTCAACGGAATGCCGCCGATTAAAAAACTTGGATTAAACCCGTTCGCCTCCAAAATCCACGCTAACATGCTGCTCGTAGTCGTTTTGCCATGGGTTCCCGCAACTGCCAAAACCCATTTCGATTGCAACACATTCTCTGATAACCATTGTGCGCCGCTGGTATAAGACAAACCACGATTTAAAACGGCTTCTACTTCTGAATTACCCCGCGACAACGCATTGCCAATAATGACTAAATCAGGTTCATCTAAATTTTCAGCACAATAGCCTTCTTTGAGTGTAATGCCTTGGTCGCGTAATTGGTCACTCATGGGTGGGTAAACATTTTGATCTGAACCACTAACGTCATGACCCAACTGTTTAGCGAGTACGGCAAGCCCCGCCATAAATGTGCCGCAAATTCCTAAAATATGAATACGCATAATTAACGAACAATCCGTTGTCTAAGTTTATTACTCGCTTCAGACGGTCTAGGCGCACGCTTGATTGGTTTGGCGAAATCGTCTTTTTGACGTGTGCCATTTTGAATATCTTTAAGTGTTGTTCCCATTGACCATTTATCGTGTAATACATATTCCTCTAACCATAATGCGCCCGAAATATAAGGCATGTTACGTTGCCGTGCTTCATATAACTCTTCGTTGTCTGGATATAATTCATTACCAATAATGACCAATTCTGGCTTGTCATCTAAGTTTTTTATGCTGAACGGTACTTTGATACGAACGCCCGCAGACTCTAATTGCCAACGCACTTTAGGAAGAATGCAATTGTCTGATCCACTCACTTCATGCCCCGCTTGTCGAGCTAGAATAGCCAGTCCACTCATAAAAGTTGTTCCTACACCAATAATATGTATACGCATCGTAGTTACTCCTTTGCTTATCGTCTTTTCTTGGGTTTTTCTGCGGCTTCTGCGGCAGCTTTTTCAGCTTCTGCTTTTGCGGCTAATTCTTCTGCTGTTGGTTCGGGTGGTTTTGGCGGCTCTGCACCTTTTGCACCAGCGGCTTCTAACATTTTAATCACATTTTCACCGCTAATTTTTTTGGCACGTTCCAACAATGGTACTTTTTGCGCGTCCGTTGCGTTGACATTGGCACCTGCTTTTAACAACAACGCAATAATGTCTTCATCACCAAAAATTAGTGCGTCCATTAACGCGAAATTACCTGCGTTATCGAAGATGTTTACATCTGCACCATACGCCAACAAGGTTTTCACGCTATGAATGTTGCCGCTAAAACACGCCGCCATCAATGCCGTGCGTCCACCCGCATTTTGACTGTTCACGTTGATACCTTGATTGAGCAATGTAATTACGCGCTCTTCATTACCATTCATCGCCGCGAGAAATAAATCTTTGCCGTCATCAGCATAAAGCTGAGGAGAGGATGCGAGTAATAACATAAAGAGATAATTTTTATACTTCATTGGGATTCGCTGCCTGCGTTTGGGAGAAATTAGGATAAAATGCAAAAAAACATCAGTGAACTAACGGAGTTTTGCCCTCATGAACGAAAACCATAATATCAGCGTCACAGCCACTGCCTCTTTTGTTGAAAAGGATTCGGACGCTAACCAGAATCGCTACATCTTTGCTTATACTATCACTATCGCTAACACCGGTAAAAGTGCGGCGCAACTATTGCAGCGTCATTGGGTTTTAACCGATGCAAACGGTAAAATTCAAGAAGTTCACGGCGACGGCGTGATTGGAATGCAGCCACAAATTAACACTGGCGAACATTTTCAATACACCAGCAGCGCGTTACTCGAAACCGATGTCGGCATTATGCAAGGCTATTACACATTTCGAGATAATGAGGGCGAAACCTTTAACGCGCCAATACCGCGTTTCACTCTCGCCATTCCACGCACACTACATTAAAAATCATTATGGCTATTTACGCGATTGGCGATATACAAGGCTGTTTTGACGAATTATTGGCTTTGCTTGATGTCATTGAATTCAACGAACATTCGGATCAGTTATGGTTTGTCGGTGATTTAGTGAATCGTGGCGCGAAATCTCTTGAAACCCTGCGATTCGTCAAACAGTTGGGATCTGCCGCGATTACCGTGTTAGGCAATCACGATATTCATTTATTGGTTACAGCGATTTTCCCCGAACGGATTAAGAAAAAAGACACGTTAAACGCCATTCTCAACGCGCCAGATAGAGATGAATTACTCGATTGGCTACGTCAACAACCGTTGTTTCATTTCGCACACGGATTTGGTTTATTGCACGCCGGTTTGCCGCCGCAATGGGATTTGGCACAAACACAATCGATGGCAACATTGGCAGAAACAGCGTTGCGTGGCGCGAATTATCAAACACTGCTTTCACAACTTTACGACAATCCGCCCGACGTATGGACAGACGAATTGACTGGCATGGCGCAACTACGCTTTATCATCAACTGTTTTACTCGAATGCGTTTTTGCGAAGCGAATGGACGATTAGATTTTGAAAATAGTGGCGAACTCGGTTCACAACCTACGCATTTATTTCCGTGGTTTAGTTTGCCAGAACGTAAGACTGCCAACATAAAACTCATTTTTGGGCATTGGTCAGCGTTGGGCTATTACACTGAACAAAATTGTTACGCGATTGATACGGGTTGTATTTGGGGGCGCGAATTAACTGCGATACGTTTAGACCATGACTCTGTGCAGCGTTTTAGTATGCAACTGAGGCGGGATAATTCACCCGAGTGACGCGACGAGCAAAATCAGCAGGTTAAAAAACTTCTATCACCCTAGGACACAAGTAATGAATCATAAAACCGACCCAATATATCAACAATTACGGGCAAGAGCTGCTGAGGAAAAACTTACACAAATTGATACCATAGTCGACCCCTCGATACCCACCGTTGAACTTTTGCACGAACTACAGGCGCATCACATTGAATTGGAAATGCAGAACGAGGAATTGCGACGGGTGCAGGCGGAGTTGGAAAAAGTTCGTGACCGTTATTCGGATTTGTACGAGTTTTCGCCAGTTGGTTATCTCACGCTAACCGATGACGGCACTATTATCGAAGTTAATTTTACCGGTGAAAATTTGCTCGGCACGGTACGTAAAAAACTCCTTAATCGGCGTTTTGCTCGTTTCATTTCACCCGAAGATAATGACATTTGGTATAACCATCTTGCGAGGATTAAACAAGGCGATTGCCTCTGCAATAAACATCATTGTGAATTAAACATTATTCGCGCTGACGGGACTACATTTTACGCCTTACTTGAATGTCTACCGATTAGAGCGGATGACGAAAAATCCGTGTTACGTGTCGCGTTAAGTGACATTACCGAACTCAAAAATACTAGAGAAGCGTTGGTTGAAGCACGTAATCAAGCGGATATGGCGAATGCGTCTAAATCGGAATTTTTGATCAATATGAGTCATGAAATGCGAACGCCGCTTAATACCATTATTGGTACAAGCTATCTTTTTCGGCGCACCGACTTTACTGAAAAACAAGAAACGTTTTTAAACAACATTGATTACGCCGCTCATTTTTTGTTAGATCTCATTAACCCCGTTTTGGATCTCGCTCAAATTGAAGCGGGTCAATTAACACTTGATACTGAACTGTTTTCACTCGATACGTTGTTAGGTGATGTGACTAGACTTTTAGAGATAAAAGCCGCGCAAAAAGGCAATGAAATTATATTTTCAGTCGCTAGCAGTTTACCTAAACGTTTAATTGGTGATGCTATACATTTAGCCCAAATTTTGACTAATTTAATTGGCAACGCTCTGAAATTTATCGAAAATGGTCAAGTCGTTATCACCGTTGAATCTGAAAATAGCACACCTCATGATGTGAGTTTACGTTTTTCAGTACAAGATAACGGCAGTGGTATGACAGAAAATCAAATTGCTAATTTGTTTGACGCGTCCCCGCAAATCAGTAGCATTAACTCTAAAAAGCAAAGCGGTCTGGGTTTAGGATTAAAAATTAGTAAGCAGTTGATAGAGTTAATGGGAGGACATATTTCTGTTGAAAGTACATTAGGTCAAGGAAGTTTATTTACCTTTACCGTCAATCTTGGTGTGGACACAGAATCCCATATTATCGATACCGTTAAGCTTAACCACGGTTCGCAATCAGTTGGTGAGCATTTATTGGGCTCACCTTCTAAATGCGCTAATTTAATCGGACGGCGCGTTTTATTAGTTGAAGATAACGAAATCAATCGAGAGCTTACCGCTGCTTTGCTCACTGAGTTAGGTGTAATGGTTGAAACTGCGGTAAATGGACTCGACGGCGTAGAGCGCGTGAAATCGGAGCCATTCGATTTGGTGTTGATGGATATTCAAATGCCGATTATGGATGGTTTAACCGCAACACAGGAGCTTCGTACCGATCCCTGTTTTGTTCACTTACCAATTATCGCGATGAGTGCTAATGGAACAGAAAAGGATAAAGAAAAAAGTCTTGCCGCGGGTTTGAATGACTATCTTATCAAACCGGTTTATCCCCAAAAATTAGCGGAAAAACTGAATTTTTGGCTACATCCTGATGCACCGGTTGTCATCAATTAGGATTATTCAGAGTGAGTGCTAAAACTTTTTCGTAATGACGAAAATTGCAACAGTTGACTTTCTACTTGCCCGTTAAATGAATCAGCCGGATAATTGCCGTGTTCATCGGTGATACCGGCTTCCATATCGCTCAACAATTCCAAGGCTTCATCTACGGTGGTCACAGCATAAACGTTAAATTGTCCGTTCTGTGCCGCATGAACCACATCCCAACGCAACATCAAATGCTTGATATTACTCGCGGGAATAATGACACCTTGCGTCCCCGTTAAACCCAATTTCACGCAAATATCAAAAAAACCTTCAATTTTTTCATTCACACCACCAATCGGTTGTATTTGCCCAAGCTGATTCACCGAACCGGTAATTGCTAAATCTTGCCGCAACGGAATCTGCGCTAACGACGATAAAATCACGCATAATTCTGCTAGCGACGCACTGTCGCCTTCGACCTGACCATAAGATTGTTCAAAAACCAAACTCGCGGCAACTGAAAATGGATTTTTGCGCGAATAACGCGCCGCGATAAAACTGGATAAAATCAACACACCTTTAGAATGAATCGCGCCACCCAATTCGGTTTCACGTTCAATATCGATGACGTTGCCATTACCTAAACGAGTGGTTGCCGTGATGCGTGACGGTTGTCCAAACATAAATTCGCCCAGTTGCAACACCGAAAGCCCATTTGCTTGCCCAATAACTTTACCGACAACATCAATCAGCGTTATGCCACGCTGGATATTTTCGTAGAGTTTCTCTCTAATTCTATCCAACCGGCGAATTTTGTGATCAATTGCTTGCTGAACATCGCTATTGGTAATCTGTAAATGCCCATTATCCTCTGCCCAATAACTCGCCTCGGTTAATAAATCTTTGATGCTTCGCAAATGCACAAACAGTTTTTCAGAATCGCCCACCATTCGGGAACTGTGTTCAATGACTCGCGCCACTGCATTTTGACTGAGCGGTTTAAGTTTTTCACTCCGTACGATGGTGGCTAATAGCCGCGCATAATTATGGCTATTATTTTCACGCGACATCGATTGGTCAAAATCAGCCGCCACTTTAAATAAATCATGAAATTCGGGATCATAAACACTCAATAAATAATAAATAATCGGCTCGCCCACCAAAATCAATTTCAAATTTAACGGAATGGGTTCGGGTTCTAACGATGACGTACTGATTAAACTCAAAGCGCGTTCTAACGATTCAATCTGAATTTCACATGATTGCAACGTACGTTTCAACGTTTCCCACGCATAAGGTTGTAACAAAATTTTTCGAGCATTAAGAATTAAATAACCGCCATTGGCTTGATGCAACGCACCGGGTTTAATCATTGTAAAATCCGTCACTAACGAACCCATATACGCCTGATGATCAATGCGTCCGAGCAAATTGCTATAATTTGGATGGTCTTCATAAACGACAGGTGCGGATTTTTTCTGACTTAAATCAACCATCAAATTGACTTGATAGCGTTTAAATGGATTTTGTTCTAGCGGCAAATCCATGAAGGAAATGGCTCTTTCATTGTGCGGGATAAAATCTTGAATATGGTTGATAATGCTCACTTGCACATCACGTAAATAATCAAGTACAGCATCCTGTTTACTATATTTTTCAATAAGTTCATCAAGCGGATGATTCACAGCTAATTCTGCGGTTTCACGATTCAAAGATTGTAATTTGCGTTTTGTTTCTTTCCGCCAAGACAGAAAATTCTTCAGTAAACCAGCGAGTTGTTTTTGTAATTCGAGAATCGTAGTTTGGATTTCGTGCTGTTTTGCTTTATCGAATTTATTAAATTGTTCGGGGGTAATGAATTCATTATTTTCATCCGCCGGCGCAAAATTGTATCCACCAGGCGTTTCTGTAAGCAGAATATGTGCGTTGGTGGCTTTATCACGCAACTCACTGAGTTCATTGATTTCGCGTTGTCGAGATTGGCTCTCAATTTCGCCTATTCTGGAGCGATATTCGTCGCTATCGAAGGCGGCAGGAATGGCAACACTCAGCTCGTCAATTAACTGTTCCATATCTGCTTTGAAAACTTTCCCTTGTCCAGCTTTTAATTCAATCGCCGTCGGTTTAACGGGTTGTTTGAAATTATTAACATAACACCAATCCGAAGGCACAGGCTGACGTGAGGCTTCATGCTCAACAAGTTGTTTTATGGTGGTTAATTTTCCCGTACCAGCAGGCGACATTGCAAAAATGTTGTAGCCTGCTTTGTGAATGCGAATTCCAAATTTAATCGCTTCCACCGCGCGGTCTTGTCCTAAGATGCTTTCAATATCTTCAAGCTCTTCGGTAGAATTAAATTTCAATTCTCCTGCGTTGCACGGCGTATAGAGTTGAGAAAAATTCAGTGGCATCTGTTTCATAAATTGTCACTCCATGAGAAAAGTTTGACTTGTGTTTGGCGCGGGTTGAAATAACGCCAGCGCAGTTTTCTGACGTATAATACCGCCATTCGTCATCTTCATTTTTACATTTTTTCATGACCCACTGGCTCTCAGAACATCCATATTTACTCAGCGGCGGCTTCAAAGGTATTGAAAAAGAAAGCCTCCGCATTAACGCACAAGGTTTGATTTCGCAAACGCTTCATCCACACGCATTGGGTTCGACGCTGACGCATTCACACATCACTACGGATTATTCGGAAGCGTTGATTGAACTGATTACGCCGCCGTTTTCAGATATTCGTGACACACTCAACACATTGCAAAACATTCATCAATTTGTGCATGAAAATTTGGGTGATGAGCAATTGTTGTGCGCGAGTATGCCGTGTGGCATTGATGGTGATGAAAGCATTCGAATTGCGGAATATGGAACTTCAAATATCGGGCGCATGAAACACGTTTATCGTCATGGGTTATGGCATCGTTATGGACGTACGATGCAAGCGATTGCAGGGATTCATTTTAATTATTCTGTACCCGAACCGTTGTGGGAATTTCTCCACGCGCAAAAAAAATCCCCCTCAATCCCCCTTCAAAAAGGGGGAAGTTTCAGCGATTTTAAAAACGCGGCGTATTTCGGGCTGATTCGGAATTTCCAACGCATCGGCTGGTTGATTTTGTATTTGTTTGGCGCATCATCCGCGATTTGTAAAAATTTTTTCAAAAGTCGTCCAGCACTCATGGCGCAATTTGAAGAATTCGATAACGGTACGCTTTATCATCCCTATGCCACGTCGTTACGGATGAGCGACATCGGTTACAAAAGTAAAAATCAGGCGAATTTAGCCATTGATTACAATACGCTAGACGGTTACGTTAATAGCTTGAGTGCAGCGATTAGCACGCCTTATCCGGATTATGAAAAAATTGGCGTATGTGTGAATGGCGAATACAAACAATTGAATGCCAACATTTTGCAAATCGAAAACGAGTTTTACAGCATTATGCGTCCGAAACAAATTGCGTTGTCGGGTGAAAAACCAACTTCAGCATTGCGTCGTGGCGGTGTGGAATATGTGGAAATGCGAGCATTAGATTTAAATCCGTTTCATCCGTTGGGGATTGATGAACCGACCGCGCGTTTTATTGAGGCGTTATTGCTAACCTGTTTATTGACCGATAGCCCAGAAATTACTGCTGATGAATTGCGCGTAAATAATAGTAACCAGTTAATTGTGGCAAATAGCGGACGAAAGCCCAATGTCGAATTAGTGAAAAATGGCGAAACGATTACTTTGCAAAACTGGGCGCGAGAAATCTTGGATTTAATGCAACCGATTTGTGAAGCGTTAGATTCAACTGAAATCACCTCACCTTATTCTAACGCCTTGAAATTGCAACATGAGTTGGTTGAAAATTCAGATTTAACGCCGTCTGCAAAAATGCTTGCTACGATGCGCGAAAACAAAAAACCATTTGCAAGTTTTGCTGTAAATCAATCGATAGAATTAGCAAAAATTTTTGCCGCGCAAACATTAGACGAAACAACGCGGCAAAAATTTATAACCTTGGCGGCGGAATCTCATGTGAAACAACGTGAATTGGAAGCCACGCCACAACTCCCGTTCGAACAATTTTTGGAACAGTATTTTTCGAATAAATCACGCTAAACTTAAACTGAACGTAATCGTGCTTTTTGTTGTCGCAAACGTTCGGATTTTTCTGCGGCTTCTCTTTCTTTGCGATGTTCCCTCGATTCATAACGTTGTTTCGCGTGTAAATTAGTGGGCGCAGAATCAGCATTTTCTAACGGAATTATCGAAATACAATCAATCGGACATGGTGCAACACACAATTCACATCCCGTACATTCAGAAGCAATGACCGTGTGCATCCATTTCGCCGCGCCAATAATCGCATCGACTGGACACGCCACAATACATTTCACGCAACCAATACATTTCGCTTCGTCAATCACCGCGATACTTCTGGGTTTATGTTCGCCAAACTGCGAATTTAGCGGTTTAGGCGCAACACCTAAAAATGCCGCCAGCTTTGCAATTCCCACATCTCCGCTCGGTGGACATTGGTTAATATCCGCATCGCCAGCAATTATCGCTTCTGCATACGGACGACATCCATTAAAACTACATTGTCCACATTGCATTTGTGGCAATAAATTATTTAACGATTCAAGCACGTTGATTTAACCCATTCAAGTAATCGGTTACGCCTTGCTGCACGTTCATGAATTCACGCTCATAACCCGCTGCTCGTAAGTCTGAAATATCCGCTTGCGTAAAACTTTGGTATGCGCCGTTCAAATGCTCTGGAAAAGGAATG
>JAQTOX010000069.1 GCA_028713055.1 Methylococcales bacterium
TTTCAATGCCCATAATGGATGGTTTGACAATGAGTGAAGCCATTCGCCAAATCAATCCAAATATTCCAATTATCTTAACGACAGCCTTCGAAGAACCCCGTTATTTTCAACGAGCCATTGATTTGGACGTGAATAAATATGTAACAAAACCCGTAAATTTAGAAATTTTAGAAACGGCGTTATTAGAATGCGCTCGCACCATCCGAGTGGAATTAGCATTGTATGAAAGCGAGGAGCGATTTCGTTTAGTTTTGGAAGGTGCAGAATTAGGTTTTTGGGATTGGAACATTGTGACGGGCGAAGTCAGTCGCAATGAAATGTGGGCAACGATGCTGGGTTATGACTATGAAGAAATAAAACATACGACGCAGCAATGGGTAGATTTTATTTATCCCGATGATAGAGAAAAAGCATGGAAATCCATTACCGACACTCTTGAAGGTCGTGCCACAGTACATAAAATTGAATATCGAATGTTGCATAAAGACGGCAGCCTCCGATGGATACTCGATCACGCGAACGTGGTGAAACGTGACGGAAATGGTAAACCAACGCGCATGAGTGGGACGCATAGCGACATTACCGAACGCAAACAGGCAGAAACAGAATTACATATTGCGGCGATTGTTTTTGAATCGCAGGAAGGTATGGTAATCACGGATGCAAACGGCAGGATTCTCAAAATAAATCACGCATTTACACAAATTACTGGCTATAGCGCAGCTGAAGTCATCGGACAAACCCCACGTTTATTGAGTTCAGGACACCAAAATCCGGCGTTTTATAGCGCGTTATGGAAAAACCTAAATGAAACTGGCGCGTGGCAGGGTGAAATTTTGAATAGGCGCAAAAATGGTGAAACTTATCCACAATGGCTCACAATTACAGCGGTTAAATCTGATGACAGTAACACAACGACACATTACGTTGCGACGCTTACGGATATTACGGAGCGTAAACAAAACGAAGAACGTATTCATCAATTAGCATTTTATGATCCGCTGACCAATTTGCCGAATCGGCGGTTATTAACGGAACGTTTGAAACAAGCTATTAACAATAAACGCCGTGCAAATAAGCAATTAGCCGTAATGATGATAGACTTGGATAAATTTAAAGCAGTTAATGATACGTTAGGACACGCAGCGGGTGACGAGTTATTGAAACAAGTGGCGATGCGTATCAAAACCAATTTACGTAATAACGATACTATAGCGCGTTTAGGTGGTGATGAGTTTGTGGTGGTGTTAGAGGATATTCGTTCCTCGCAAGATACTGCACGAGTGGCTAATGTACTGATTAAAACGTTAACTCAACCGTTTGTTTTGACGCAAAGTAATAGCGTACAGATCGGTACAAGTATTGGCATTAGTTTTTTTCCAAAAGATGGTGGCGACGGCGATGTACTGATGGACAGAGCAGACACTGCACTTTATCAAGCTAAACATAATGGACGCGGATGTTTTGCTTATTATTCGGAATAACGAACATCCACGCCGACGAGATTTACCACTTTTCGATCATATCACTGGATTAACTAACGTTCCGACACCTTCGATTTCGATTTTCACTACCTGCCCTGCTTTCAAATAACCACGCGGTTTCATTTTCACGCCGACACCACTTGGTGTTCCCGTTGTAATCACGTCGCCGACTTCAAGCGTCATCGCTTGCGATAAATAGGCAATCATTTCGTAACAATTAAACATCATGTAACAAGTATTTGAATTCTGGCGTAACTCGTCATCGACCCAGGTTTTCAAACTCAACGCGTGCGGATTTAAAATTTCGTCCGTCGTCACAATCCACGGTCCAATCGGACCATGCGTGTCGAATGATTTTCCAATCGTCCACGTTGGCGAACGAAATTGCCAATCACGTACTGTGACATCATTTGCAATCGTAAAACCTGCAATAACTTCAGGCGCGTTTTCGACCGAAACATTTTTGCAACGTTTGCCAATCACAAACGCGAGTTCGCCTTCGTAATCGACTTTTTCAGAAACGGCTGGTATTTCGATTGCTGCCCCGTGACCAACGACACAACTGCTTTGCTTAGTAAAAAACATAGGATACTCAGGCTTTTCTAAACCTGTTTCATCAACATGGTCAGCGTAATTCAAACCAATTCCCAAATACTTTCGTGGACGTGGAATGGGTGCAAGTAATTGAACATCGATTAACGTAATTCGATGCGTTTCAGAAGAAATTAACATCTGCATTTTTTGCAATGCGCTGTCACCTTGTTCTAAAAAGGTAATCATATCGAGCGGCAAACTCGCGTCACCCAAACCATCAACAATTTGATGTCCAATCACCGCACCAATGCGTGTTTGGTTTTGATAAGTAAATGTTGCGAGTTTCATAATTTACTCCGCTAAATGCTGACATGCGGTTGAAATCTGTGGCTGGTACAGATTCAGGCGCAGTTCTTCCCCCGATATGTGAAAGTGAGGCAACTGAACCTCTAAACGCTCACATGCGGTTCTAATCGCAATTCGTACAGTTTCTGGTGCAGTTCCACCAATATGAGAACGTGCCGCCACTGAACCTTCAAGCGATAAAACTTCAAACACTTCTTCACCAATTAACGGTGAAAACGTTTGCAGTTCAGCCAGTGTTAATTCGGATAAATCGCGTTTTGTTTCAACACCCAAACGCACTGCTAAACCGACAATTTCATGTGCGTCACGGAATGCCACGCCTTTTCGTACCAAGTAATCTGCTAAATCTGTCGCCGTCGCAAAACCTTGTTTGGCGGCGCGATACATATTTTCTTTTTTCGCCACCAAATGCGGCACCATGTCAGCATAAGCACGCAAGCAATTTAACAACGTATCGACGGTATCGAAAAGCGGTTCTTTGTCTTCTTGATTATCTTTATTGTAAGCGAGTGGCTGACTTTTCATGAGCATCAACAAGGCGACTAAATGTCCCGTTACACGCCCAGATTTCCCACGAACTAATTCAGGAACATCAGGGTTTTTCTTCTGCGGCATAATCGATGACCCTGTGCAGAACGCATCGGGAATATCAATAAAATTAAACTGTGCGCTTGCCCACAAAATCAATTCTTCCGAAAAACGCGACAAGTGCATCATCAAAATACTCGCCGTCGCGGTAAATTCGATCGCAAAGTCTCGGTCACTGACCGAATCCAATGAATTCGCAGAGGGATATGAAAAGCCCAATAATTCCGCGCTGAAATGACGATCAATCGGGTAACTTGTCCCCGCCAGTGCCGCTGCACCTAACGGTGAAACATTCAAACGTTTTGCACAATCACGCAAACGATCGGCATCACGGTTCAACATTTCAAACCACGCCATCAAATGATGTCCAAACACAATCGGTTGTGCGACTTGTAAGTGTGTAAAACCAGGCATAATTGTGTCGGTGTGCTGCTCGGCTAAATTTAAAATTGCCAATTGCAACCGCTTCAATTCGTCGCCAATTGCTGCAATTTCGTCACGCAAATAAAGCCGAATGTCCGTCGCTACTTGATCATTTCGAGATCGCCCAGTGTGCAACTTTTTGCCTGCGATACCGATTAAATGCGTCAATCGCGCTTCGATGTTCATGTGAACATCTTCTTGTTGAATCGACCATTCAAATTCGCCGTGTTCAATTTCGCTTTGAATTTGTGTCAAACCACGAATAATTAAATCGCGCTCTGAATCAGTCAACACGCCAACTTTACACAGCATTTTGGCGTGTGCGAGTGAGCCTTGAATATCTTGGTTTGCCATTCGTTTATCAAAATCGACCGAAGCCGTAAAAATTTCGACAAACGCATCGGTAGCTTGTGCGAATCGTGCGCTGGAGAGTTTTTGAGAATTGATGTTCATTGAGAGAAAAAGTGTAGTTCAAAGTAAAAGGTTCAAGGTAAAAAAGTTGTACCTTGTACCTTTTACCTTGAGTCTGTTTTTTTATTTGTTCTTGAGAATTTCAGAGGCAACTTTCGCTAAATTAGGAATGAATTGTGCGTCACGAGCCAAAACGGCGTTAATCGCTAAATGCTCGGAAATAGGTGCGGCGTTACTACTTACTAAAATAACGGGGATATTTTTGTTGCGACCATTGGATTCACGCAATGCTGCAACAATTGCCACCGTATTTAAATCTGGTAATTCGCGTGCAGCTACTAATAAATCAAACGGTTCGTGCAACATTTGTTCTAAGGCAAACATTCCACGATCCTGAACTACAATCCTTACACCTAACGAATTTAAAACGCCCTGACATAATTTACGACGCGATGGCGAGGGTTCAATCAATAACACCGTCGCATGTCCAGGCATACTGGACTGTCTCAATTCGTCCAATTCATGTTCAATATCTTGTGTTGAAACGCCATCCTGACCAATACGTTCAGCCATTCGTTTCAATAAGTCGACATAACTCAACGCATAATTTAGGCTGAGCTGTTCGGTTGTAAAATTTCCACTACTTAAAAAACTTTCAAACTGGTGGCAAATCGATGTTACCAACGAGAAACCAAATTGACTTCCAGAACCTTTCAAGCTATGAACGCGACGATATATATCATCAAATGCTCCTTCACGTCCTTGTTCAAATGCTAAAACAGATTCTTCTAACCCATCGCAACGTTCCGGGAATTCAGCAACAAACTCGTCGCGTAATTGTTTTAATAACGTATCAAATTCATTCATAAACATTTATCCTTTTTGTTTTCTCATTGGTATTTTGATTTTAAGGTGTTAAAGCGTGACCCACAGTGACAACTTTCAAATCGTTGGTGCTACCTTTTGCGCCGGCTAAATCACCTTTTGTGATGATAACTCTGTCACCTGTTTGTACCATTCCATAAGTACGTAATTGAGCAATGATGTCACGGTTCACTTCAGCGTGTGTTTGTGCTTCGTGTGAAAAATAAATTGGAACTACGCCCCGATACAACGTTACTTTCCCAAGTGTTTTTGGCTGACAACTTAACGCGAAAATAGGCATTCCAGAACTAATCCGTGACATCAAAAGTGGCGTTGTGCCTGACTCGGTCAATGCGGCAATGCCCTTCACGTTAGTATGATTTGCCATGTACATTGCCGCCATCGCAATAGCTTCTTCATCGCGTTTAAATTCACGGTCTACACGATGATGCGATACACGCACAATATCCATTTTTTCCGCTTCTAAACAAATGCGATTCATGGCTTCAACGGCTTTGACTGGATATTTACCCGAGGCAGTTTCTGCTGACAACATGATTGCATCAGTACCATCATAAACAGCGTTGGCAACGTCAAACACTTCGGCACGTGTTGGAATCGGATTTTCAATCATTGATTCCATCATTTGCGTCGCGGTAATGACCACGCGATCTAAAGAACGGGCGCGTTTAATCAGTTTTTTCTGCATTGCAGGTAATTGAGCGTCACCAATTTCAACGCCTAAATCGCCTCGTGCCACCATCACAACATCAGATGCTAAAATAATTTCATCCATGATTTGATCATTTTCGACCGCTTCAGCGCGTTCAACTTTTGCAACAATGCCCGCTGTACAACCAACGGCTTTAAGCAATCGTCGGGCTTCATGCAAATCTTCGGCGCAACGTGGAAATGAAACCGCGACAAAATCACAATCGATTTGACCAATCGTAATAATGTCTTGCTTATCCTTTTCGGTCAAGGCTGCTGCGGACAATCCACCACCTAACAAGTTAATGCCTTTATTGTTTGACAAATCACCGCCAACAACCACAGTGCAATTGATACGTCCGTTTTCAACGTTCACAACGTCCAGAATAATCCGTCCATCATCGAGCAATAATCGGCTACCCACTTTGACTTCTTCAGCAAGGGGTTCGTAAATAAAACCAACTTGCTCATGATCGCCGTCGTCTGTGCCTAAATTCAAATCAAGCGCGAAACGTTGCCCTTCGTTCAGGACAACTTTTTTGTTTTTAAACCGTGCAATCCGAATTTTAGGACCTTGCAAATCACCTAAAATGCCAACTTGCCAATTCATCCGTTGGCTAATTTCACGCACTTGTCTAGCACGTTCAATATGTTCTTCGGCTGTTCCGTGCGAAAAATTGAGGCGTACAACATCCACGCCCGCCGCAAATAACGCTTCTAACACGCCTTCTTTATCTGTCGAAGGCCCTAACGTCGCTAAAATTTTGGTACGTCTCATAATGACACCTGTTTGAAATGAATTATTTCGCGTTCATTAACGCTAATGAAGTGTCAAGCATTCGGTTTGAAAAGCCCCATTCGTTGTCGTACCACGACAGCACTTTCACAAAATTGCCACCTGTAACTTTCGTTAAAGATGATTCGAAAATTGAAGACGCTGGATTATGGTTGAAATCATGCGAAACTAAAGGCTCATCGTTATACGCTAAAATTCCTTTCAACGCGCCTTCTGAAGCGGCTTTTAAAATTTCATTGATTTCTTCTTTGGTCGTATCGCGTGAGGCTTGAAAAGATAAATCCACAACCGAAACGTTAATCGTTGGTACGCGCATAGCGAAACCATCTAATTTTCCTTGCATTGAAGGAATAACCAAACCGACTGCTGCTGCTGCACCTGTTTTTGTTGGAATCATTGATTGAGTTGCAGAACGCGCACGACGCAAATCTTTGTGGAATACATCCGTTAAAACTTGGTCGTTCGTATAAGAATGAATTGTGGTCATCAAACCATGTTCAATGCCAATCGTATCAATCAATGGTTTTACAAGCGGAGCTAAACAGTTTGTGGTGCAAGATGCGTTTGAAATTACGGTATCTGTTGCTTTTAACGTGTCATGATTTACACCAAAAACAATCGTCGCATCAACGTCTGTACCGCCTGGTGCAGAGATAATGACTTTTTTTGCACCCGCATCAATGTGCGCCTGTGCTTTAGCTTTGCTCACAAATAAACCTGTACATTCGTGAACCACATCAACTTCTAATTCTTTCCACGGTAATTTTGATGGATCACGTTCAGCTAAAACACGAATGCGATCGCCGTTAATAACAATGTAATCGCCATCAACGGTTACATCGAAAGGGAATTTACCATGCACTGTGTCATATTTTGTCAAATGTGCATTTGTTTTTGCGTCGCCTAAATCGTTGATTGCGACAATTTTGAATTCGCTAGTGCGATTTGTTTCATAAATTGCACGGACGATACAACGTCCAATTCGTCCATAACCATTGATTGCAATTTTCTGTGCCATAAAAAAACTCTCCGATGTGATAAAAAAAATAAGTCGTTAAAAGAATAACATTCTAACGTTACAACTATATCAAAAGCGACTTTAAAAGTCGTATTCCTAACGAATATAAACGAACTTGTGATCTTTAGTCACTCAATTCAGATACCACATCAATCAATTCATATAGCTGCTCTTCTTCTTTTTCTGAAGATAGACCAATAACGACTTCGGACATATAAAAAAACATCCCAACTAACATCGACAATACTGAAAATACAAACACAAGTATCGCAATAACTAAGGCTTGCGGTAAATACAATGTGAGTCCGAGAATTAAACAGGTCATCATGATGCCAGCGATGCCAAGTAATGTGCAGAAAAAAGCGTTTTTGATTTTGACAGCACGAACTTCAATAGATTTGATTTGCGCTTGCAAAATTAACACTTCTTGTTTTTTACCGGCGATAGTTGCGAGATGTTTTTCCTTATGAAAAGCACGCAAGCGCGTCACAATACCCATTAAACGGACATTGATAGAAAGTACCAATAATCCTGCCGCAGAAATAAAAATGGCGGGGGCGACAAATGCTTGAAAGAGTTCTAAGTTGGTCATATTCGATTAGTAAAAATGGATTCAGTTCGACGCATTATAGCCAATCTGCAACAAAATCGACCAATAAAACCCGCGAATCATTTAGGCACAACGCAAATGTTTTGCACAACATGTCGGTACTGAAATCACGGTAACGTTCTGAAATTACAATACGACAGCAATCATTATCGGCTTTGAGGGCTAAAGCCTCATAAAAATAGGGTCGCCACGCCCAGTTGAAACCTAATTGTGTCGCGTCGGCAATCCAAGCATTGTTTGAAAAATTAAAATTTGGTGAAATTTGATTACCGTGGTTATCACATAAATAAAAATGCAATATCCCACTATTTTCAAATAACTCGGTCGCTAATTCACTCAACGAAAAATTTGTTTTCATTACCATTTTTTGCAAATAAAACATTAACTTTCGTGTTCGTTCAATAAACTGATTTTTATAGTCTTCTTTGGCTAAGGCTTGATTTAAAAAAATATTTCGTAATTCGGAAATTTGTGCGTGATAGCGTTTTGAATCTTGAAAATCGACAGTGGCAGGTGAAAATAAATACCCCTGCATATATTGTGCGCCACAGCTCAAACCAAATAAAAAATCTTCGTTCGTTTCTACGCCTTCACACACAATTCGGCAACCAGTGCGTTTCGCCAATCGTGAGAGTAAATGAACCACATCGGTTTCGACACCTCCTCGCGCCGCATTTTGAAAGAGCTGCATATCAAGTTTAATAATGTCGGGCTGAATCGCCATCACACGTTCTAATTGCGAAAATCCCGCACCAAAATCATCAATCGCAATTTTCAAACCTTGTTTGCGATACATCGCCACGGCTTTAACTAATTTATCTAAATCGCCTTCTGTTTCAGTAATTTCAATCACAATACGACTGGGGTCGATGTCGAATTCATTCAACATTAACAACGTCGGCAGAGCGTTAAAATCATCAACATAATCGATCCACGCGGCAGAAATGTTGATGGTCAAATAAGCGTTGTTAGGTAATGCTTTGAACTTTTGAAACGCTTGCCGCCGCACGCTACGATCCCATTCGATTAACTTTTTATCAGAAATGTCAGGATGAATAAATAATTCACCGGCGGATTTAATATTCCCGTTTGCATCGATTTGCCGCGCCAAAGCCTCGTAACCCACAATCGCACCATTTGCCGAACCGACAATAGGTTGAAAATAAGGGAAAAGTTGCGTATTCGTTGTCATAAAAAACCATTATTTCAGTGAAAGAGTTTGTCGCATTTTACACGCGGTTATTAAAATTTGTTTCGAGCAGAATTTGTGCCGTGCCTTAAAAAGGTTGAAATGGCGACTATTTTAGGTGAGAAGCGATATGCTTTTGCTTTATTCGAGTGCGTTGCACCAAAAAACAACGTTGTACTTGTGTCGATGCAGTCAATCCATTACAGTTTTTCAAACTTTCATTTTTCAAATTTTAAGGAATAAAAATGACCATAAAAAATGCGTTTTATGCTCAATCTGGCGGTGTTACTTCGGTGATTAACGCAAGTGCGTGCGGCTTAATTCAAACGGCACGATTACATTCGGACAAAATCGGTACGATTTACGCTGGATTAAATGGAATTATTGGCGCGTTAAAAGAAGAGTTAATCGACACAAGTTTTGAAAGTGATGACGCGATTGCCGCGCTACGTCATACGCCAGCGGGCGCATTCGGATCATGCCGTTATAAATTAAAAAGTTTGGACGCTAATCGTGTCGAATATGAACGGCTGATTAACGTTTTCAAGGCGCACAACATTGGTTATTTTTTCTATAACGGCGGCGGCGATTCACAAGATACGGCGTACAAAGTTTCACAACTTGGCGAACAAATGGGTTATCCCCTCACCTGCATTGGAATCCCAAAAACTGTCGATAATGATTTGCCGATTACAGATAACTGTGCAGGATTTGGTTCGGTCGCGAAATATGTGGCGGTGTCGATGCGCGAAGCCAGTTTTGACGTAGCTTCGATGTGTGCAACTTCGACGAAAGTTTTTGTGATGGAAGTCATGGGGCGACACGCAGGCTGGATTGCAGCGGCGGGTGCGTTGGCGGCTGATGAAAATCACGATATTCCGCTCGTCATTTTGTTTCCCGAAGTGCAATTTAATTTGGCGAAATTTTTGGCAGCGGTTGATTCAAAAGTGAAACAGTACGGTTATTGCTGCGTTGTAGTTTCTGAAGGTGTGAAAAACAGTGACGGGCAGTTTCTTGCTGAAGCCGGTGGCAAAGATGCCTTTGGACACGCACAACTCGGCGGTGCAGCTCCCGTTATTACGAATTTAATCAAAGAGAATTTAGGTTATAAATATCATTGGGCTGTGGCGGATTATCTCCAACGCGCGGCGCGTCACATCGCGTCGAAAACAGATGTTGAACAGGCTTACGCAGTCGGTAAAGCGGCAATTGAATTTGCGTTAGCAGGAAAAAATGCGGTGATGCCAACGATTGTGCGAATGGCTGATGAACCATATCAATGGGAAATTGGCAGTGTGGATTTGAAAGACGTGGCGAATGTGGAAAAAATGATGCCGTCAGAATTCGTTAGTGTAGATGGTTTTGGTATTACGGCTGCATGTCGTGCCTATTTGCAGCCGTTAATTGCAGGTGAAGATTATCCGCCGTATAAAAATGGTCTGCCCGATTATGTCGTATTGAAAAAACAATTAGTCGCTAAAAAATTGCCGGCATTTAACATTTAATTCACCTTTAATTCACCTTTGAAAAACAAACTTATGACAACTTCAACCCAACTTTTCAACCAAGCAAAACACGTTATTCCTGGTGGCGTAAATTCGCCAGTACGTTCATTTAGCGGTGTTGGTGGTACCCCAATTTTTATTGATCATGCAAAAGGAGCCTATATTTTCGACAGCGAAGGCAACGCATATATCGAGTATGTCGGTTCATGGGGACCGATGATTTTAGGTCACGCGCATCCTGACGTAATCGAAGCAGTCAAAATTACCGCTGAGAAAGGCTTGAGTTTTGGTGCACCAACTGAAATTGAAACACGCATGGCGCAACGTGTTTGCGAACTTGTACCGTCGATTGAATTAGTTCGCATGGTTAGTTCCGGCACAGAAGCCACGATGAGTGCGATTCGGTTGGCGAAAGGTTATACCGGACGTAATAAAATCGTGAAATTCGAGGGCTGTTATCACGGACATTCAGACGCGCTTCTTGTGAAAGCGGGTTCAGGTGCATTGACATTTGGTGTACCGAGTTCGTCAGGCGTTTCAGAAGCCGTCGCCTTGGATACGCTAACATTGCCGTATAACGACGCAAATGCCGTACGTGATTTATTCGCACAACTCGGCGAACAAATCGCCTGCATTATCGTTGAGCCAGTCGCAGGAAATATGAATTGCGTGCCACCCGTCGAAGGATTTTTAGAAACGTTGCGCGATGTTTGTGACGAATTTGGTAGTGTTTTAATTTTCGACGAAGTCATGACTGGATTTCGAGTGAGCTTGCAGGGCGCACAAGGTTTTTACAACGTCAAACCCGATTTAACAACGCTAGGGAAAGTTATCGGTGGTGGAATGCCCGTCGGTGCATTTGGTGGACGACGTGACATTATGGAATGCCTCGCACCACTCGGTTCGGTTTACCAAGCAGGAACGTTATCAGGTAATCCAGTGGCGATGGCAGCAGGATTGAAAACGTTGGAATTGATTACCGTGCCAAATTTTCATGCTGACTTAACCGCAAAAACGACCCGATTAACTGACGGTTTAAAAGACTTAGCACAACAAGCCGGTGTGCCATTAACCACGAATCAAGTTGGTGGAATGTTTGGTTTATTTTTTACTGAAGATAAAAATATCACTTCATTCGCACAAGTCATGGCGTGCAATCAAACGTATTTCAAATGCTTCTTTCACGCGATGTTAGAGCAAGGCGTTTATCTTGCGCCGTCTGCGTTTGAAGCAGGTTTTGTGTCGGCGGCTCATGATGATGAAGCGTTAAACAAAACGTTTGCAGCAGCTGCTTGTGTGTTTCGTCGATTGTCATAACGAATTTATCTACAAAAGAAACGCTTAGTCTTCAATCGTTTCTTTTGTTTCAAATCTATCCAACAGAATCGCCACTAACATATCGCTCATAACGTTCACTACCGAACGGTATCGGGCGATAATCCAATCAATCGTCGCAATTAACGGAATAATCGACACAATTAACTGTTCTGATAATCCGATGGTACTTAACACTAATGGCAACGCAATTAAGCCTGCTTCGGGAATACCTGAAATGCCAACGCCTACCATCACTGCCGCCGCTACAATTAACAATTGCTGCGTAATATCTAAGTTAAATCCAATGGCTTGCGCTAAAAATAACGCCGTCATGGCTTCGTATAAAATAATACCGTCGTTATTTAAATTCGTACCGATTAACGCAGAAAGGCGTGCAGAACGAGATGACACGCCCATTTTTTCAGTTAAACAACGTAATGTGACTGGCACAGTCACTAAACTGCTGTTTGTTGAAAACCCCATCAAAATGGCATCTGCACCCTGCCCTAAATAACGTTTGATAGGCATTCCCCCGCCAAATTTCGCCATCAATGGGTAATAAATCAAACTATGAATCAACAAACCCGCTAACAACGTCACTAGAAAAATACTTAACAGGATAAAAACACTCAACCCAGATTTACCAACCACTTGCGCGACGACACCGGTAATTGCTATTGGAATCGCTAAAATTACCCACGACAACATTTGCAGCAAAACGTGATAGCACGCACTAATCAATTTTTCCAATACGTTAATACCCGTGTTATCGCCAACGTAAGCATGATGTTTGAGGTAACGAATCGCGCCCCCCATCAACAACGCCAATAAAATCACCGCAATAACGTTGTTTTTGAGAAAAGGATCAACAAGATTCTCAGGAATATAACCCATAACATTTTTTAATGGGTTGAGCGTCATGCCTTCGGGCGCAGTTTTAAGCGGCGTTTTAGCAACATCAGATTGCACTTGTGACGACAATTCTTCGATGTGATTGTGCCATGATTCGCCAGGTGTAAAGACATTCATGATGGTCAAACCAATCAACATTGCAACCAGTAAATTAACGCCACAAATGCCTAATAATCGCCCGCCGTGTTTGAACTTAATTTCGGTATGAATAAGCGCATCTACAATCGCGAAGAAAATTAACGGGGTGGCAAGGGCTTTTAATAAACGAATGACTAACATCCCCAACTGCCCTAAGGTTTCATTTTTTAGCCAGCCGCCTAAATACGGTTCTGAGCCAAACAGTACACCTAATAATGTGCCGACAACGACACCGATAACAACTTGTACAGACAGGGGTAATTTAGTTTTGATTAACATGGTGGTTTTGGGTGATTGGTGAGGTGAAAAAGTTCACTTCTTACAGGAGACAAATTGTAACACAACAAAAAAACCGCCCTTCAGTCTGCACCGAAAAGCGTTTTTTTTGTGAAACGCAGGGGTTCAATTTGCCGCTACTAAAAATCTATGAAAATCCATAAAATCTATGATTTTCTAGTATCTATTCACACCGTCAACGCAAAAGCCACCAAAACTGGATAGCTACTACAAACAGCTCGATACCCTGCAAAAATTGCCAACAAAATAAAAAATGCACCGCTGATTTTATGCAGCCAAACCAGCGACAGTTTTTGTAAAATGGTGCGTCCAGCGATACAGCCCAAAATTGAGGTAAATGCCAGTCCTGCTGTTGAGCCAATCCACACGCCTAACGGTAATTGTGTGCTGCTCAACGCCACGACGGCTAATTGCGTTTTATCGCCAAATTCCGCCACCGCAATCAATAAAAACGTGGTGAAAAAAATGCTGTGACTGCTTTTTTCAATCAATGTGTCGTCGCCATCATCGTCACCGTTGGCGCGTAATGCGTGAATACCAAACACTAAAAACAGCACAGCCACCACGCCCGACACGACATAATCTGGCAACCAATTCGCAATCGCCACGCCAAACACGACGGCTAACGTATTCAAAAAAGCAAAAGCCGCCACTGCGCCCAAAATCACAGGCATAGCACGATGACGGGCGGCT
>JAQTOX010000177.1 GCA_028713055.1 Methylococcales bacterium
ATTTAAGGACATAGATAAAAATGATGGAAAACAGATTGATTACGACTATACAGGTCGGTATACTTGAACGTCAATAGACTGACTGGTCAGTATATTATTACAACAAAAAATAATGAGGAAAATACAATGGAGATATTACTAATTGGCGCGGCATTGATGATTTTTGCCGTTTTAGCGTCAGCATGGTTGATGACTTTTGCTCGATGGTTTCCTATTAAAGGCATTGAAGGTGAATTCCTTCCCGATTACAAAACCTTAATCAGAGCGCATATTGATTTTGCGTTAATGGCGTTGTTTTGCTTGGGATTCTATGCGGTAAAAGTGCCATTATCTGTGACAGCGTGCTGGTTAATCGTGATTGGTGGCATAACGAATCCGGCAGTTTTTGTGATTGCTGCGTTTAACCCAAAATTTTGGGAAGATTCTTTTTGGAAAATTTACACTGCCGCTAGTTTTGTTATCACAACCATAGGTTTTGTTTGGGTTTGTATCAGTTTGTTGAATTACGCTTTGTCAAAGTGAATTAACCCGACTTCAAAAAATAAAAAACCGTCCTTTGAAAATTTTTCAAAGGACGGTTTTTTTGCACATTAAATTTTGAAATTTTGATTTACGCCTTATACGAATGGCTTTTATAGTAAAATGCGACATCATTCAAATTCTCGGGTTTATACACGTCGTCCACTTTACTCATGATTGTTAAATTCGCTTATTTTTTAAAAACCTCACCTCGTTATAAAAAAACAAAATTGTTTTTTTATAATTTGCTAGAAAATCCAAATAGCCAATATAACAGCTACGTTGCTTTTTTCATTATTAGCATGGTGCTATTGAGCGTATTTTTCTTGATTCACGAAATTGATCATCAAATCACTGAACTCAGTAAAATCCTTGAACAAGGTATTTTAGTCGTGTTCACTATTGAGTATTTATTGCGTTTTTGGCTTGCAAGTGACTGTCACGAAATCATATTGGCACAATACGAAAAAGCACAGTATTTAAACGTTCCGTTTCCAATCTGGCGAACATTTGGCGAAGTCATTCGTGTCAAAATTCGTTACATGGCTACGCCAATGGCAATCATCGACTTGCTGGCGATTTTACCAAGTTATGAAACCTTTCGTTTTTTACGAATTTTTATGGTGTTTCGCTTACTCAAGCTATTTCGCCATTTTCACAGCATCAAAGTCTTCGTCAACATTTTAAGTAATAAGCGTTTTGAACTTTACACCTTGGGCATCTTTTTAGGATTTTTGATTTTCATTGGTAGCATCGTGATTTATTTATTTGAAAGTCACGCGGAAGGTGGGCAAATCAAAAATTTATTTGATGGTTTTTATTGGACAATCGTAACGTTATCGACCGTAGGTTATGGTGATATTGCGCCGCACTCCACCGGCGGACGTTTAGTTTCTATCGTGTTAATTTTTAGTGGGATTGGTGTACTGTCATTTTTTACCTCAATCATGGTGTCGGGATTCAGCGAAGAGATATACCATTTGCGTGAAAACCGTACGTATACTGAAATCAAACGTTATGATGACTTTGTCATTTTGTGTGGTTTTGGGCGTGTCGGACAACATATCGCCAAACAACTTGCTAAGGATAAATTGAAATTTGTCATTATCGATTCACTTGATACAAATATTGATAAGGCACATGAATTGAATTACACAGCGATTCACGCTGATGCCAGCAAAAATGGGGTTTTAAAAAGTGCTGGGATTAACAATGGCGCATCGAGTGTGTTGTGTACTACCGATGATGATGTGATTAACGTGTACATTACGCTCACAGCGCGTAATCTAAATCCAAACATCCACATCATTTCACGCTCAAATAATATCGATAATGTGAAAAAGTTATATCAAGCGGGTGCGAGTAACGTTATTCGTCCATTTGAAATTGCTGGCATGGTCGTTGCTGAATATGTGGGACAACCGGTCGCCTTTGAAGCAATTTTAGGAATTATTCATGCAGACAGCGACATTGTGATGGAAACAATCAAAGTGCATTTAGGTTCAAATTTAGAGTGCGTTGAGATTTCGAGTATTGATTTTTTACGGCGTAAATTGATTTTACTCGGTGTAATCAGTGCAAACCCTGAACACCGTATTCATAAAAATAGTTATGCCATTAAAAATCAGCATTTTTATTTTAATCCGCCAGAGCATTTTATGCTGCGTGCCAATGATTTACTGGTGGTATTAGGGCGCACGATGAGCATTGAGCATTTTCGTTCACAAATTGAAAAAAGTCGGACAATTAAAAAGAAATGAAAAAAACAATTTCGCGTTATCTATTTGATCTTTGGTACAACGATCATTACACAGGTGCGGCGTTAATGCCGTTCGGATTTTTATTTTCTGATTTTGTTAAATTTCGTCGTTGGCTATATAAAATCGGTTATTACAAAAACGAAGCCCTGCCCGTTCCCGTGATTATCGTTGGAAACATTACCGTTGGCGGCACAGGAAAAACACCGTTATGTATTTATCTCGCAAATTTGTTACAAAGTGAAGGTTATCGCGTTGGTATTATTAGCCGTGGTTATGGTGGCGAAGCGTCAGTACAAATGGTTTTACCCAACAGCAAAGTCGCCGAGGTCGGTGATGAAGCATTGCTAATTGCAAAACAAACAAATTGCCCGATGGCAGTCGGTGCGAATCGCGTAGAGGCGGGAAAGTTTCTATTAAAACATGCACCGTGTGATGTGATTGTGGCGGACGATGGGCTACAGCATTACGCTCTAAAACGTGATATTGAAATTGCGGTGATTGATGGCAAATTGCGTTTTGGAAATTCAATTTGTTTGCCCGCTGGACCATTGCGTGAACCTATTGAACGATTGAATACCGTTGATTTTGTGATTGTGAATGGTGAACGAACAACGGACACGTTATGGCATGAATGGGAAATGCAGCTAATCGGTGACACAGCGATAAATTTACTCACGGGTGAGAACAAAACATTAGCCGAATTCAAAAACATTGATTGCCACGCCATTGCGGGTATTGGTAATCCCGAACGTTTTTTTAAGCAGCTTGAAAAAGCAGGGATTTCACAACGTCTTGATTATAGCTTTCCCGATCACCATGTATTTATAGCCAAAGAAATCACGTTTAAAAATCAGCCTGTATTTATGACTGAAAAAGACGCTGTAAAATGTAAACCTTTCGCCACTGAAAATCATTGGTTTGTGCCAGTCGTGGCACAATTATCCACAGAATTTAATACCCAATTTTTAACTTTACTCAAAACCAAACCTTTTAAGAGAGCCTTATGATTGATCCAAAATTGTTAGACATTTTAGCTTGCCCGATTTGCAAAAGTCCGTTGCGTTACCAAAAAGAAGCAC
>JAQTOX010000070.1 GCA_028713055.1 Methylococcales bacterium
CAATTAACCGCTGAACACATCGACCGATTAGGAATTGTCCAAGGTAAACTCGTTCGCGCTACGCAAATTCCAGTTTTATATGCACCCGCAAAAGTGCTGATTCCGCCCAATAACGAATACGTTGTTAGCGCGTCTCAAGCAGGAATTATTAACCAACTCAACGCCGCGCTCGGTGACGAAGTGAAAAAAGGCGACGTGTTAGCACAAATCGATAGTCCAAATTTGTTGAGCTTGCAAAGCAATTATTTGAAAGCTAACAGCGTGTTACAGCTTGCAAGTTCCGCATATCAACGTGATAAAACTTTGGCGAAAGATGGCATTATTGCCAACCGTCGAGTACAAGAAACGCAAAGTCAATTCAATGCCGCATCACTCGATGTTCAAGAGGCAAAACATTTACTCGAAATTTCTGGCGGTAGCACAAGTGGTCAATTAAACAGTCATTTGTCGATACGTTCACCAATTTCTGGTCTGGTGATTGAACGCATGGTGATGGCTGGAACGCGGATTGATAACACACAACCCCTTTATCGTATTGCGGATTTGCACACGTTATGGTTGGAAATTGCGATTCCACAAGAACGTATTACCGATGTGAAAGTGGGTGATTTGGTTGAAATTGAAAACACTTCGTTTAAGGCAGAGATTAGTTTGCTTGGTCAAAGTGTCAATCCTGAAAATCAAACCATTTTGGCACGAGCGGTCGTCAAAAATGCTCAAAAACAAATTCGTGCGGGACAAAAATTAAACGTTCAAATCAATCAAGTTAGTAAACAAAATATCTTCAAAGTACCGAATACCGCGATTGCTCAGGATGATAGCAAAGCGTTTGTATTTATTCGGTCTCAAGTTGGTTTTGACGCAAAACCCGTGACAATTGTCGGAAAACAAGATGAAGAATCTATCATTAGCGGCGAATTCACAGGTGAAGAAATCGTTGCCTTAAAAGGCGCGGCAGTCTTAAAAGCGAATTTGTTGGGCGTGGGGAGTGCTGAACAATGACTGGTTTGATTCGTTTTGCACTCAGTCAGCGTTTGTTGATGATGGTGCTAGTTTTGATGCTGGCAGGCGGTGGTTTTTATGCGTTTAAGCATTTACCCATTGATGCTTTTCCCGAAGTGTCTCCGACACAGGTAAAAATTATTGTTAAAGCAGCGGGTATGACTCCAGAAGAAGTGGAATCACGAATTACTGCGCCAATTGAAGTCGAACTGCTCGGCATTCCGCATCAAAGTATGTTGCGTTCGATTGCAAAATACGCGCTAACCGACATCACGATTGATTTTGAAGAAGGTACGGACATTTTTTGGGCGCGGCAACAAATCGCGGAACGCTTAAATACCTTGTGGAGCAATTTACCCGCTGGTGTAGCAGGTGGCATTGCGCCAATGACTACGCCACTTGGTGAAATGTTTATGTTTTCAATTGATGGTGGTGACTTGACGTTAATGCAACGCCGTGACTTGCTCGATTGGGTAATTCGTCCCGCATTACGTACTGTTTCTGGTGTAGCGGATGTGAATGCGTTAGGTGGATTTGTTCGCACATTCGAGGTTATTCCTGACAACATGAAAATGTCGGCGCGAGGCATCACGATTGCAGATTTAATCAAAGCCTTAGAAAGCAACAATCGTAACGACGGCGCGGGACGTTTAACCGAAGGTGAAGAAGCGTTAATTGTGCGTGCCGAAGGTCGGATTAAAACGTTGGATGATGTCCGGTCGATTGTTGTGAGTGGTGCGGGCGAATCGCCGATAAAAGTCAGTGATGTTGCCGTAGATGTTCGCATTGGTTCGATGACTCGTTACGGTGCAGTCAGTAAAAACGGCAGCGGCGAAGCAGTGACAGGAGTGGTATTGAGTTTGCGGGGTGCAAATGCGCGAGCAACTGTCGAAGGCATTGAAGCAAAAATTGCCGAACTCGCACCAAGTTTACCAAAAGGTGTGCATTTGGATGTTTTTTACAATCGAGGGCATTTAGTCAACAAAGCCGTTGATACTGTGATTCACGCGCTGGGCGAAGCAATTGCGTTGGTATTGGTTTTATTACTGTTGTTTTTAGGGAATTTACGCGCCGCAATTGTCGTAGCCATCGTTTTACCGTTGTCAGCATTATTTACATTTATTTTGATGAATGTGATGGGAATGTCGGCGAATTTAATGAGTTTAGGCGGTTTAGCCATTGCGATTGGCATGTTGGTTGATGCCGCCGTTGTTGTCGTTGAAAACCTGATTACCCATCTGGCTCACGCCAAAACTGCTCAACGTTTGCCGCGTTTGCACGTTATTTATCGCGCTACCACTGAAGTTGCCAGCTCAGTCACGTCGGGTATTTTGATTATTGTCATCGTATTTTTGCCTCTGCTAACTTTACAAGGTTTGGAAGGTAAATTATTTACACCTGTTGCGTTGACAATTGTGTTTGCATTAAGTGGATCGTTAATTTTATCGTTAACGGTAATTCCTGTGGTAGCGTCGTATTTGATGACCAACGTGTCACACGAAGAGCCATGGTTGCCGCGAAAATTACAACAACTTTACCAACCGTCATTAGCGTGGTGCTTAGATAATACTAAAAAAATATTTGTTTTGGTTGGCGGTATGTTAGCCATAACAGTGTTGATTTTCGGGCAAATCGGCAGCACATTTATGCCGAATATGGACGAGGGCGATATTATTTTGCAGGTCGAAAAATTACCGTCGATTACCCTGGCACAATCAGCAATTTTAGACGGACATATTCAGAAAAACCTGTTGAAAAATATCCCTGAAATCGAAAGTGTTATTGCTCGCACAGGGTCGGATGAATTAGGTTTAGATCCGATGGGATTAAATGAAACGGACACGTTTTTGGTATTGAAACCCAAAGAACAATGGACAGTTCCAAACAAAGAAGCATTGATTGAAAAAATTCGGGCTGTGATGACTGAAATGCCAGGAATTGGTTTTAGTTTTACCCAACCGATTGAAATGCGGGTTTCTGAAATGTTAACCGGAACTCGTGGCGATGTAGCGGTAAAATTGTTTGGTTCGGATTTGGCGGTTTTGAACGAGAAGGCGCATGAAATTTCCGACGTTTTAAAACAAATTAAAGGCTCAAGTGACGTAGTTGCTAAACAAAATGACGGCATGAAATTTTTGCAATTGAAAATTGATAAGACTGCTGCCGGACGTTTGGGGCTAGACAGTGATAGCATTGAAACGTTGTTACGTTCTGAAATTGAAGGTTTGAATTTAGGGATTGTGCAAGAAGGAATTCGCCGCACACCTCTGATTTTGCGTGGCGATAGCACGAGTTCAGATTTTGATAGTTTGCAAATTTCGTTACCGAATAACGCGGGGCGAATTTCCGTAACTGAAATTGCAAAAATCGAACAAGTCGAAGGCGTGGTGTCAATTGGACGTGAAAAAGGTCAGCGGTTTACCGTAATTCGTAGTAACGTCGAAGGACGGGATTTAGTTGGATTTGTTGAAGAAGCTCGCCGAGCGGTTGCCGAAAAAGTCAAATTACCGACAGGTTACATGGTGCAATTTGGTGGGCAGTTCGAAAATCAACAACGTGCGGCAAAAACACTTTCTGTGGTCATTCCGATTTCGTTGAGTTTGATTTTTTTGTTGTTATTTTCAACATTCGGCTCGGTGAAACAAGCCGTTTTGGTGTTGTCAAACATTCCACTAGCAATGATTGGAGGTGTATTTGCGTTGTGGATTTCGGGTGAATATCTTTCAGTTCCTGCGTCGGTAGGATTCATCGCATTACTAGGTATAGCTGTTTTAAATGGCGTGGTGATGGTAAGTTATTTTAATCAATTGTTGGCGACAGGAATGGACGTGGCGAAAGTGGTGATGATTGGTTCTTCACGGAGATTACGCCCCGTTTTAATGACAGCGAGCATCGCAGCATTCGGACTTATTCCATTATTATATGCAACTGGACCAGGTTCTGAAATTCAACGACCCTTAGCGATTGTGGTAATTGGTGGTTTAGTGTCATCAACGTTTTTAACATTATTTTTATTGCCGATTTTATTTCGGTTGTTTGGGCAGACTAATGGAACGCAAGCATGAGCAAAGAGTATGTAGTGACCTTAAATGTACCGCCCTCGTTAGAAGAAATGGTGGTGGATTGTTTATTGGTGTTGGAAATTGAGCAGGGATTTAGCAGTATGCCGGTATCAGCACATCATCACGAAAATAAAGGCTTGTCGATTGCTGAACAAGTGACTGGCAGACAAAAAAAGATTCGTTTTCAAATGTATGTAAATGGCACAGATTTAGCTAGATTATTGGTACAGTTACGCGAAGATTTTATCGGTTCAGGTATTCAATATTGGGTTTCGCCGGTGCTGGAGAATGGCGTGTTTTAGGATGATTTACCCGCTAGATTGCTTTACAATGATTCGCAGTTGTCCGTTAGACGGGCAATAAACCCTTCGACAGCTTTATTAACGCTGTTATTAACTGGAAGTTACTTTAGAAACAAATTGCACTGGCTTGTTAAATATAATATATTTCTGCTAGCCTGATTCATTTTTTGAGAGCTGATTACACCCTTTTTTATAACGAAAACATAGAGAGACTCTTATGACAAGTTCAAGTTCTACAACACAAACAAACTCAAGCGCAACCGCGATTCAAACAGGTACTTATCCAGCAGCAACTTTGTCTGGTACTAATCCTGCCGTTACTGCTGTAGACGCGCTGGGCGGTACGGCACAAACATGGTTATTAGGTACTAATGCTCTGGATTATGCGACAGCTACAACAGCATCAACAACAGCTGGTAGCACAGTTAACTTGTTCGATGCCGCCAATCTTGCGACTGTACACTTTTTGCCAGTTAACGGCGTTTTAACAGCCGGAACAACAGGTGAATTTAATCCTTTAAATACAACCGCAAGTGGCTATTCAAATGCTGCTGCATGGACTGGTACACCAAAATTAGCAGGTAATGCCTCTTCGTTCACGTTAACTGATACGGCTGACGGTGGTAAAACTGCTACGCTTTCTGAAAATATCAGTGGTTCGCCTTTTTCAAACGGTAATGGTTCTGTTAATGAATCACTTGTATTTACTGGTAATAACAGCGACACAGTAGTTATTAAACATGCTGTTGCTTTAGCAAATGTACCCGCAATCACTAATAACAATAGTGGTGTTGCACTTGATGTAAAAAATGAAACTTACGCTGAAACTTATGCTAAAGCTGGTGTGACTTCTAATTACAACACGACCCAAACGCACAAATTTTCTGAAGCGAACGGCAGTCAAGCATTGAATAACGCATTTGCTGAAAACTATGCGTACAAAGACGCTGGTTTAACCATCAATTCTGTTGTTAAAACAGCGTTAGCAGATGTTAGCTACTTAAATGGCGCAGAAAAAATTGCGGCAAACAATGCAGCTAATTATCACTACGCAGGCACTGCTGGTACTGCTGATTATATCGTTACCGATACCAGAAATTTGGTTCAAAGTGATGAACGCACGTTCACAAACACTACTGTTACAAATTTGGCTAAATACAGCGTTACTGATTTAACAACTGCTACAAATCCATTAAAAATTGATGCCAGTGGCGTTATTACTGGAACAACAACGAATCTTTCTACGCTGGCTAAACCTGCTGCGTCGACAACTTTCGTAGCAACAGCTCCTAAGTTTACTGTTTCTAACAATAACTATTCGTTGGATGTGAAAGATTTTTCCACTGCTGGGGCGGGTAATGAAAATGCGCTGTTGAGCCTTGTTAATGGTCAAGGTAGTGGTAACGTGTTTGACTCATTGTTAGGAAGCAAAAATGTTCCTGCTACGTTAGCATCGGCTAAATACTTTGATTTAGTTGATCCAACGTTGTTTAAAGGCACTCAATTCGCAGATGCAATCACTGTAAAAGACACCGCTGCTGCACCATTCAATGCAAACATCAATGCAGGTGCTGGTAATGACACAATCACTGGTGGTTTTGGTGATGATACTTTAACAGGCGGCGCAGGTGCAGATACATTCAAGGTGACTGCCGGTAAAGACGTTGTTACCGATTTTGCTTTAGGCACAGACACATTAACTGTTGCAAAAGGTACAGGAACCGCAAAGGTAACAGTTAACTTTGCAGATGGTAGTCCCGCAGTTGAATATATCGTTACTGGTAATGCAACTACAGATGTGACTATTCCAGCTACTGCGAAAACAGCTGCTGATTTAACTGGGATTACTGGTGTTAGTGTTGACAACCCATTTGATTTTTCAGCTTCTACAATTGCTCAAACTACTGCGGGTAGTGCGGCTTCAGATAGCATAATTGGTGGCGCAGGCGCAGATACACTTAATGGTGGTCTTGGTTTTGACACCATCATTGGTGGTGAAGGTGCTGATGTTTTAAATGCGGGTAGAGATGGTGGCATAGTTAACCTGAAAGAAAACACAGCGGCTACTGACACTGTTGTTTTAGATCAAGCTAAAATGAACTCGAATGCTAACAGTAATGGAAACGTTTCTATAATCAACAACTTCGATTCTAGTGCGACTGCGGATCGAATTGATGTCGGATTTAAGTTGGTACATGGCACTTCAAGTGTAGCGGCTAACACTGTTACTCAAGGTACGACCGCTACTACAACAGCATTACCTGTTACGGTTATTGCTGACAATGGTACTGTTGGTATTGTCACGGCGGCGGGTGCTACACCTGCTGCTATTACTGCTGCTACTGCTGCTGCAAACACTAATTTGGAAATTTTCAATCTTACTGGTGCAAATGATAAATTACTTCCAGTGGGTGGGGCGACAGCTGTAACTTCTGACACAGCGGTCGCATCGGCTGTTGCCGCATTAACATCAGGTAGCGATTTTGCGAGTGCTGGCGTTGCTGCAAAGGACAGTTTCGTACTTCAAATGAATGATGGCGCAAACACTTATTTGTTCCATTACACCGCAGATGCAGATTTTAAGGTAACAACCGCATCTGATGTAGAGTTAATCGGTGTACTGAACGGTGTTGGTGGTACGCAAGTAATTAGCTTTATCTAATAAGTTCATTACGGTTTAATTTTTAAACCCAATAAAAAACCGCCCTCAGCGTAAGTTGGGGACGGTTTTTTTTATAAGTAAAAATTTTGACAATTTAGTCGCGCAATAATTCGTTAATACCTGTTTTACTGCGTGTACGATCATCAACTTGTTTGATAATCACCGCGCAATACAAACTATATTTACCATCTACGGACGGTAAATTACCCGACACAACCACCGAACCGGCTGGAATTCGTCCGTAAGTAATTTCGCCCGTCATACGATTAAAAATTTTAGTGCTTTGACCAATATAAACGCCCATTGAAATGACACAACCGTCTTCAACAATCACGCCTTCAACGATTTCTGACCGTGCGCCGATAAAGCAATTGTCTCCAATAATCGTTGGATTCGCTTGTAACGGTTCTAACACGCCACCAATACCCACGCCGCCAGATAAATGCACATTTTTACCGATTTGAGCGCACGAACCTACTGTAACCCACGTGTCAACCATCGTGCCACTATCAACGTATGCGCCAATGTTAACGTAAGACGGCATTAAAATTGTGCCTGACGCAATAAATGATCCATGACGTGCAACGGCATTTGGCACAACACGCACGCCGGCAGCTGCAAAATCTGCTTCGTTATACGTTGAAAATTTGCTTTCAACTTTGTCGTAATAACGAGTGTTTCCACCATCCATTACGCGGTTTTCATTGATTCTGAATGATAATAACACCGCTTTTTTCAACCATTGATGCGTGACCCAATCGCCGTCGATTTTTTCAGCAACGCGCAATTTTCCACAGTCGAGTAAATTCAATGTTTCGGTGACGGCTTCACGAACTTCGGATGTTACATTTACAGGGGTGATGTCAGCACGATTTTCAAATGCTGCGTTAATGATGTTTTCTAAATTTGTCATGATTTTTTATAAATTGTGGATGAAATTTTTAATACGATTTGCCGCTTCTATACATTCTGCAAGTGGCGCGACTAGGGCAATTCTAACATGATTCACCGCTGGATTTACGCCTGCAAACTCACGTGACAAAAAACTGCCTGGTAGAACGGTGACGTTTTCTTGAGCAAAAAGTTGTTGTGTGAAATCGGTGTCCGAAATCGACGTTTTGAGCCAAATGTAAAAACTTGCAGGTGGTTTTTGAATCTCGCAAACGTCTTTTAAAATTTCAATAAATGCCGCGAATTTTTCCCGATACAAACGACGATTTTCGATAACATGTGTTTCGTCTTGCCATGCTGCAATGCTGGCGTATTGTGCTGGTAACGACATCGCACAACCGTGGTATGTTCGGTAAGCAAAATAATCTTTCAAAATTTCTGCATCACCCGCCACAAAGCCAGAGCGCAATCCGGCACAATTTGAACGTTTCGACAAACTGTGAAACACCACGCAACGTTTAAAATTACGATTGCCCATTTTATAGGCAACTTGCAATAAACCAACGGGGGGATTCGCTTCGTCGTCGTACAATTCGCTATAACATTCGTCCGAAGCAATGATGAAATTGTATTTTTCTGCCAGCTTTAAAACAGTTTCAAAATCCGTTTCACTCATGACTGAACCACTTGGATTGGCTGGTGAACAGACATAAAGCAACTGACAATCTTGCCAAACTTTTTCAGGAACACTGAAAAAATATGGCAAATAATTCGTTTCCGCCGTTGTGTTTAAAAAATACGGTTCTGCACCAGCAAGTAATGCCGCGCCTTCGTAAATTTGATAAAACGGATTTGGCATCACGACGAGCGGTTTTTTTGCCGAATCAATCACACATTGTGCTAATGAAAATAATGCCTCTCGTGTACCATTCACGGGTAAAACTTGGGTTTCAGAATTCACTTCACAGGCAAAACGTTTTTCCAACCAATTAGCAATCGCTTCACGCAATTTTGGAATACCTTTTGTGGTGGGATAATTCGAAATGCTATTTAAATTTTCAACTAAAACGTCTTTGATAAATTGCGGCGTAACGTGAGCGGGTTCGCCAATCGACAACGTAATTGGTGATTTATCCGCTGGTGGTGTAATTCCACTTTTTAATTGTGTGAGTTTTTCAAACGGATAAGGATGTAAATTTTTTAAATTTGGATTCATAACTTATCGACACTTTGGTTGTCTGCCAGCAGCTTGCGCTTGTTTGTAAAACTCTAATGCTTGTGGCATGTGTTCTTGTAACTGCTGAATGCGCGTGGCATGCGCGGGATGCGTAGACATAAATTCCATCGGTTGATTTTGCGAGGCTTGCTCCATTTTCTGCCACAACGTCACGCTTTGCGTTGGGTCAAAACCGGCTTTTGCCATCAAATCCACGCCAATTATATCGGCTTCGCTTTCATGAGTTCGACTGTAAGGCATCAAAACACCATATTGTGCGCCCAAACCCAGACCAGCCATTATCAATGGATTTTGTCCGTATGAGGTTTGTTTAATTATCGACATACCTTGTTGAACCAAGGTTTCTTGCGATGCACGTTCGTTACTATGACGCGCTAAAACGTGTCCCACTTCATGACCTAAAACCGCCGCAAGCTGGTCTTGATTATCGACTAATTGCATCATGCCCGTGTGTACACCAATTTTTGCACCAGGCAACGCAAAGGCATTGAGCGTTTTATCTTCAAAAACGACGACTTCCCAATTTTGCCCCATGCCCTGTGTAAGCTCAGTTACGATACATTGCGCGATTTGGTTAAATTTCGCTTGATGGCTAATCGGCTTTTCTTTTTTCATTTGGTCAAATGCTTGCAAACCCATTTGATCCATTTGCGTATCTGGCATAAAAATAAGCTGATTTCGTCCGGTCGGACTGGTAGCACACGCGGTTAAGCTAATTATCAAAACTACGCTTAATTTTTTGAACATTTCATCACCTTTTAAAATTTGCGAAAAATAACTAACGCACGCCTATTTCAGTCACAATGACATCAATTCCACTTTGCCGCAATCGCGCTCGAATCGCGCTGACACTTGTCATTTGGGTATACGGTCCCATTTTAATGCGATGCCAAATCACTTCGCCGACTTTGGCGCGTTCAACACGTGCTTCAATGCCCATTGATTCCAAATTGGTTCGCATTTTTTCAGCATCTATCCCGTTTTTAAATGATCCCGCTTGCATCATGTAAGCAATCGTCGATTTCGTTGGTGTTTCAGCTGGAATTACAGGTGCCGTTGTGTCTGTAAGCGTTTCATCTGGTGGATTTGCTCGTTCAGCATGAGTTCGCGTCATAATTTCATGTTCTGGCACCACAACCTCTTTTTCTTGCAGAATTGTATAAAAATCAAATTGTGGCATCGTGCCATTCTCTAATTCCGTTGCAACTTCAGGTGGTAATGAATCGGGTTGTTGTTCTAATTTTTCAACCGTTTCTGGGGACAATCCTGCTGATATTTCAGGTTTTGATGCTTGCACCACAGGCATAGCAATTCGATTTTGCGGTAAATGCTGTTTTAGTTTTTTCAAGCCATTACCTTTCAAATACACCGCAAAAACCACTAAGCCTATCAGCAAGCCCGTTATTAACATCCACTTAAACGCGCCATTCGATTTTTGAGGCGGACGTTTGCGCGGGCTTTTATTACGGATATTTTTATTGCGATTTGTATAATTATGACTAGCCATTTACATCGCTACAGGTGAACTAATGCCTAGTAAATTCAAACCGTTTGCCAATACTTGCCTTACTGCTCCAATTAAATTTAATCGCGCATTGCGTAAGGTATCGCTTTCGACCAAGAATTGATGCGCGTTGTAATAAGTATGAAAATCGGTCGCCAACTCACGCAAATAATTGATTAACAAATGCGGTTCATATTGTGTTGCGGCACGTTCAATCACTTCGGGATAACGCGCCAAAGTCGTTAATAAAGCGGTTTCATGTTCGGCAGTAAGTTCCGCTAAATTTGCCATTCCTAACGCGACATCTTGAGTAAAGCCTTTTTCAGTTAATTGGCGAAATACGCTGCAAACTCTGGCATGAGCATATTGAACGTAAAAAACAGGATTTTCGTTTGATTTTGACTTAGCGAGTTCTAAATCGAAATCCATGTGTTGTTCTGAGCGACGCATAACATAAAAAAATCGTGCGGCATCTCTGCCAACTTCGTCACGTAATTCGCGCAAGGTCACGAATTCACCTGAGCGCGTAGACATCGACACTTTTTCTTCACCACGCCACAAACTCGCAAATTGAACTAACAAAACATTTAATTTCGTTTCATCTGCACCCAAAGCCTTTAAAGCCGCTTTCACTCGCGGAATATAGCCATGATGATCTGCGCCCCAAATGTCGATTAACACGTCAAAACCGCGTTCTAATTTGTTCCAGTGATAAGCAATATCAGAGGCAAAATAAGTCGGTTGTCCGTTGTCACGAATCACAACGCGGTCTTTTTCGTCACCTAATTCGCTCGATTTAAACCAAATGGCACCGTCTTTTTCATATAAATAATTATTCGATTTTAAAACGGCTAAGGCTTTTTCAATTGAACCATCATCCATGAGAGAACGTTCTGAAAACCACTGGTCATACGTTGTACCAAATTCAGCCAAGTCGTCTTTGATGTCACTTAAAATATCATTCAAACCCACATCGAAAACTACACGATAATCATAGCCTAATAACTGCTTGGCACGTGAAATCAGTGCGTCGATATAAATTTCTTTGTCACCGCCTTCAGGTTCATCGAGTGGTAAATCAGCAAAAACAGTTGCGCTTGAATGAGCAAAATTTTTGCCATGATGTTCGACTAATGTTTGAGCAATATCGCGCACATAGTCGCCACGATAAGCGTTGCTTGGAAAAATGAATGTTTCGCCGCAGGCTTCTAAATAACGCAACCACACGCTGGTTGCTAAAATATCCATTTGGCGACCGGCATCGTTGACGTAATACTCACGGTGAACGTCAAACCCCGTTGCCGTTAATAAATTCCCAACGACTGAACCATACGCTGCGCCACGTCCGTGACCAACGTGTAATGGTCCTGTTGGATTTGCTGATACAAATTCGACTTGAACTTTTTTACCTACGCCAATTTGACTTTGTCCGAACAATCGACCTTCGGCTTGAATGTCACCAATGATTTGATATTGCGCGTTAGGATTCATGAAAAAATTGATAAACCCTGCGCCTGCGATTTCCACTTTTAAAATCGCTTCATTTGTCGGCAATGTGGTAATGATTTGTTCTGCGAGCTGGCGCGGATTTGTTTTTGCGGGTTTGGCAAGCATTAACGCGATATTTGTAGCAAAATCACCGTGTGCAACATCGCGGGTACGTTCGATGTGAACAGTAGGGTTTAAGTCATTGGCAAACACACCCTGCTCTTTTAATTTAGTGATGGCTTGAGAAATAAGATTTTCGAGTTGTTTTTTCATGAGGTTACAAATAGTCTAAAAATTAGGGCGCATTATCCATTAAAGCTGCTAATTTATCCATTTTCACGATTTGACTTTATTTGAGCGCGTTCGACTTCGGTTTGAGCAACTTTATCACGTAAATAAACCGGTTGAGCGTGTTCCGCATCAACTGCTAAACCGCGTTTAAAACCATAAACACCTAACGTTGCAATTGCACTCGATTGAGGCAAAACGTCGCTTTCGATTTGTGAAACAAAACCTTGCGTGCGAGCAATCAACTCATCTTTGTATATGCGCCAACCTGAACCGATTCCCAACGCGGATTGTGGCGGAAATTCAATTTGTTCAACAGGCAAAACGGCTTCTTTACCAATCAATTCGACAAACCCTTCTGCGTTGCGCTGATAAACACCCCAAAAAATTTCGCCAATGCGCGCATCCATTGCCACAAAAGAAAGTTCAGCCGAAAGATTTTGCGCCAATGCGGCAAGCGTTGAAACTGGAACAACAGGTAAATCTGCACCAAACGCCAAGCCTTGAACTACACCAGTTGCAATACGTAATCCCGTGAACGAACCAGGACCACAGCCAAAAGCCAGTGCGTCGAGTTGTGACAATTTTAATTCGGCTTCGGCGAGCAACGATTCAATCATCGGCAGCAATAATTTAGTATGTCCTTTTGGCGTAATTTCAAAACGTTGACGAATTTCACCGTCTATAAATAATGCCACCGAGCAGGCTTCGGTTGAGGTGTCGAGCGCGAGTAATTTCATGATATTTTTCCAAGTGATTCACTCAAAATTTGTAATTTGGTGAACTAAAAACTTCTGTGTGGCGAATATTTACCAATGGCAAACGGATTCACTTTGATCAAAACCAAGCGTATCCAATTCTGTTTTGGGATGCAAAAAAC
>JAQTOX010000071.1 GCA_028713055.1 Methylococcales bacterium
TGCCATGCCTTGATGATGCGTAAACGACAAACTCGAAAAACTACACAACGTCGTAATCGAACTGAAAATAATCCCGCGCGTCGTGCTGCTGTGCAACAGGTTTTCGTTTTCACTCAAATTGAAATGCAAGCGGTGCATAATCAAAATACTACTATCAATCCCCATTCCAAGTAGTAAAGGCAATGCAATTACATTGGCAAAGTTAAACGGATTATCGAGCGACACGTTCGTTGCACCTGTTAATAACGCTGCCAACATCAATGGTGCGATTACTAACGCCGTATGTTTAATGTTTCGATAAATCACGAGGAGTAATAACGTAATCGCGCCAAAAGCTCCACCAAACGCTTGCACAAACGCTTCAACAACCGCATCGCCCCCTGCTTCATTTGCAATCGGTAAACCTGAAACGGTGTTATCCACACTTTTAAGTTGCGCGACAAATTCCTTCATATTAGCTTCGATATTTTGATCTTTCGCGGGTTGAATCAACACTTTGTACAAACCATCTTTACTCACCCAACGCGAACGAATGTCGTCAGAAATATCATTCAAACCAAACGCTGTCGCATTCAAACTTGTCCGCAAACGCTCTAACGTATAAGGCAATAACCCCAACATATTTCTTTCTAATTGTGCATAAATCGCAGGTTCATCGTTATGCGCGTGCAGAAAAATATCGATATGACTTTGTAATTTTTGCAGCGATTCAATCGGTGCATTCGGTGTTTTGTCTGAAATCGCACGTTTTAATTGCTCATTAAATTTCACTACCGCAGCCCGTTGTTCATTATTTTCAGGTAATGTGACATTGAAATTTTCCAACTGATTACCCAACATCAAATTCAAATCTTCAATAATGGCTAATTTTTCATCTTGATTTTCAGCGACCAAACTCGCCAACGTAATGACATCACCCACCGCAGGTAACACTTTCATTTTTTCAGCTAAGGTTTGTGCGTCATTTAAATTATTCGCCAAACCCGTTACGGCAAAAGGTGAATCATTTTTCGAGTGTAATAATTCTTTGATGGTCGAAACAGATTCGCTATTTGGGTCGCGAAGGTTAATCGGATTCGCATCGAACGTTAAATTTGTCAACGCACCTAATGCGCCAACTGCCAATAAAATCGAGACCACTCGAATTGTTTTTGAATAATGAAACGGAAAAGTAACAATAAATTGTGGCGCGAAAGCAGATTTAATCGGCTTCGGATTATTCACGGGCAAAATACAAAATAACGCAGGTAAAACCGTGAGTGAAATAATTAAACCAATAAAAATACCACCACCTGAAATAATCCCTAATTCTGAAACACCCGAATAATTCGTTGGAATAAAGGCTAAAAATCCTAATGCCGTCGTTAATGCACATAAAAATAATGACGAGCCAACACCTTTTAAACTGTGATGAATCGCTTCAACATTAGAATAACCGCGTGCTTTGCGTTCACGATAATACAAACAAATATGCACCGCATAATCAACGCCTAAACCAATATACAAACTGGCAAAGGCAATTGAAATCACATTTAAATGTCCAACGGTAATTGCTGCAAATCCTGCGGTCAAAATTAAACCCATGATTAACACGATGTAAGTAATCACGAGTAACCGCAACGAATGGAAACCCACCCATTGCACGACAAACACCAAAATCAGTGAGGCAATTCCAGCAACTTCCGCCCCTTCGCTAACACTTTCTAATTCTTCATGTTCCAGTGCTGCTTCGCCTGTAATTCGAACACGCACCGCAGAATTTTCTTGCATGATTTTTTGAGCGACTTCCCGTGCGGCAGCTTGAGCGACTTCTGCGGGTAGCATTTCATCAAAATGCAATTTTGGTTTCGCAATGACTACAACACGATTCGCGTCTTGGTTGAGTTTATTTTTTGCGAGTAAATTTTGCCACGAAAGCGCATTCGATTTGCCATCTAACTGCGCGTTAATGGTGTCATCAACTGCGAGTAATAATGGATTTAAATCCATTGGTAACGCATTTTCTTTTTCATTTAACGCTTGTTGAATAATATCGAACAAACCATCGAGCGAATAATTTTGCGCTAAATGTCCAATAAATGGCTGTGCATCCGTCAGTTGTTTAGCCACATTTTCCAAATCAGGCGTATCTAAATACAACAAGGCTTGTTGCCGAAAAAAATCGCTATCTGTCGGAATATAAACCGAATCAAAACGATCTGTTTGTGTGCGAATTAAATCGACTAATTTTGTCGCGCTTTGGGTGGCTTCTTCGGGTGAATTTGCATCAACTACAAACAGCGTTGTGTAAGCATCTTGTGGAAATGCCTTATCAATGCGTCGCTGATTTTGTTGAAACGGTAAATCCGGTGACAGCATATCTGCGCTGTTGGTGTTAACGGTTAAATGTTCATAAACGTAATAACTCGTACCAACGCAAAGAAAAATAGCCGTTAAAACGACAAACCAAGGGAAGTGAACAATTTTTTGCTGGCACCAATACGATAGGCGCGAGGAAAAACGAGTGGAATGGGTCATGGAATGATGGACAATCAAAAGGAGAAACGACTGCCTGAAATTATATCAGGCTGAAGTGGAATTAAAGGCAATGATTTCGGGCAGTTTTTTGGCAACGTTTGAAAGCGTCTTTTTGGCGAGTTGAAAATACTGTCCCAATTGAATCAAATGTGGAATTTCTTTGGGATTAAAAACGAGTGATGTGATGATTTTGGTAATTTGTACTTCGCCATTTTCATTTAAGGCTTTTGAAACGGCGAGTGGCAAATCCATCGTGGCAGGATCGGCAATCGCGCGAATCACTAAAAAGGGCAGGGCGTAATATTGTGCAACTTGAGCAATCGCGCTACTTTCCATATCGAGTGCCATTGCACCTGTTTTGGCATAAAGTGCTTGCTTTGCTTGCGCGGTTGAAACGATTTCATTGCTGGCGCATACCGCACCTTTATACATTGCGACTTCCGAACCTAAAACAGTTTTTGCGTGTTGATGCCACGTGGCATTAACGGGCATTTCCAAACCATCGCTATTTAGCAAACTGTCCGCCAAAATCAAATCGCCCATTTTTAAATCAGGATTTAACGCCGCCGCACAACCCCAACTCATTAACTGTGTCGCACCTTTTGAAACTAAAAGTTCGGCAGCTTTTCGCGCATTTTCTGAACCCATTCCCGAATATATCAAGATGATGTCGTCGGTTAAAAAAATAAATTTGCCGCGAATCATGCTGCGTTCCCACAGCCCATTCGGTACAGTTTTTAAGGTACTAAGTTCTTCAGAAAGGGCAACGATAATTCCAGTAATCACTTTTTATTCAACTCATTACGGTAGCGAGCCAACGCCCACAAAGGGAAAAATTTATCGTAACCATGATATTTCAAATAGAATACTTTTGGAAACCCTGGCGCAGTGAAACATTTGTCATTCCAAACACCATCCGCCTGTTGAGTACGTAAAATAAAATCAATTCCCGCTTTAACTTCAGGGCTTTTACCTTCACCTGCCGCACATAATGCTAAGACTGCCCACGCTGTTTGAAACGCGGTACTTACGTGGTATTTCGCGCTAAAACTGGTGTCGTGATAACTGTAATTATCTTCTCCCCAGCCCCCATCTGCACGTTGCACACTTTTTAACCACGTTACCGCTTTGGTATACATCGGGTCTGTTTTTAGTAAGTCGGTCTGTTCTAACGCGAGCAACACTGACCAAGTGCCGTAAACGTAATTTGTTCCCCAACGCCCAAACCATGAGCCGTCGGCTTCTTGTTCTGTACGTAAATAAGCAATAGTATGTTCAAAAGCCGCTGCATATTCAGGATGATTTTTTGCAACTTTCGCCATTAACATGGCACAACGCGCACTCACATCAGATGTCGGTGGATCAAGTAACGCGCCATGATCGGCAAATGGAATTTCGTTCAAATAATAGTAGGTATTATCAACGTCGAACGCACCATACCCCCCATTTTTCGATTGCATTTCCATAATCCAGCGCGTGGCTAAATGAATCGAGTCGTCATGCAATTTTGCATTTTCAGATTCAGCCATTGCAAATGCAACAACCGCTGTGTCGTCAACGTCTGGATAATGTGGATTGTTGAATTGAAACGCCCACCCCCCCCCTTTTGCATTCGGACGTGAAATGCGCCAATCACCCGGTTCGTCGGTTAATTGTTTCGATTTCAGCCAATCGTAAGCGCGATTTAAACTGCTGCCGACTTTTTGGGTGTTGTGTGTTTTTTGAACTTCTTCTAACGCCAACGCAGTCAATCCCGTATCCCAAATCGGCGATAAACAAGGTTGGCAATACGCATCTTTTTCGTTAATCACGAGCAATTTATCAATCGCTTTACGGGCGGTTAAAACCAATTCGTGATTTTTGTCATAACCCAATAATAATAACGATTCATACGCACCAACCATCGCAGGCATAATCGCCCCTAAACCGTCCTCACCGTTCAAACGTTCAACAATCCAAGCGTGAGCCTTTTCAATTGCTAACTCATGTGCATTTTTAGGAATTAACGGACGAGTAACACGCCCCAATTTATCCAAACCCAAAAAAAATTTATTGAGCATCGTGCGTTCAGGAAAATAATGTTGTTCTTTGTCAGGATGCGTCACAAATAATTCAAGAATGCCGACGTTGTTTGGATTTTTCGCCTTCGCCTTCAACGTGCAAATAATAAATAACGGAATCATTACCGTGCGTGACCAATACGATACTTTGTCCAAATGAAACGGAAACCATTTGGGAAATAACATAATTTCAACGGGAATATACGGCACACCGCGCCACGGTAATTGTTGAAACGTTGCTAAAGCAATGCGCGTAAAAACGTTGGCTTTTGCCGCGCCGCCTTGCGTTAAAATCCATTCACGTAACTTCGTCATGTGTGGCACATCAATATCATCGCCCGCCATTTTCAACGCATAATAAACCTTAACGCTGCAACTCAAATCGCCTTTGCCGCCTGTGAATAAAGGGTAACTACCGTCTGCCGATTGACGTGAACGTAAATAAACTGCCATTTTCGCTTGTAAGGCGACGTCAATTTCACCGACAAAGTGCATCATCATGATGTATTCGGCAGGCATGGTGCAATCGGCTTCGAGTTCAAAAACCCAATAACCATCCGCGTGTTGCAAACTCAATAATTTATTTTGGGCGTGCTGAATGGCGTTATCTAAATTATAGGCTTTGGAATGAATGGGGGTCGCCGAGCTAGCAGGGAAATCAGAAATGTGGTCTTGAGATTCTTTAAACATGACAGTCGTCCTTAAAAATCACGGTTTATTTTGATAAGTCCAATCGGGTGACACAAGTCCGCGACTGGCAAAGTTAAAAAGAGCGGTAAGTAAGAAATTACTGCGTACCGCTAGGTTCGTGCTGATAATAGTGGCTTTAACACTATTACGAGTAATTTTGGCTTGTTCAGAACGATTGAATTGCAAATTACTTTTTATTTTTCGTAACGTCAAAACAGCCATGCCTAAAGCCCATAAACAAAATTTACGGATACCCGTTTCATGCGCTGGAATGAGTAGCGTGTAACGCAACGCATTGTGTAAATGTTCATGCGCGACGCTGATTAAATGTTCTAACCCCGCGCTAAATGCGGCATCGTTGGTTTCAGGCGTTAAATTTTTTAAATCAAAACCCGTTTCGGTGAAAATATCTTGTGGCAACCAACACACGCCGCGTTGCGCGTCATCCCAAATGTCTTTCAAAATGTTTGTCATTTGTAGCCCTTGCCCAAACGACACCGATAATTTCAATAGTTCAGTTTCATGTTGAGAGATTTCAGGCGAATAATGACAAAACAATTTTGCCAACATTTCACCCACACAACCCGCAACGTAATAACAATACTTATCCATTTCAGCGAGCGTCGCCAAACCATCGTGCAAATTTTGAGCTTGAAAAATCGGCATTCCTTTTGCCATCGTTTCGACACATTGCGAAAGTGCTTCAACTTGTGTTGCTTCAAAACTGTGTGTGATTTGAATCACTCGCGGTACAACATGAATCAATTGATGCTCAGCAGGAATGGTTTGTTCAGAAAGAAGTGGCGCGAGTTCAAGCGCAAAAATTTCAGAATTTTCGCCAGTTTTTACGACGTTGATAAATTCGGTGCAAAAATAGCGTTTTTGTTCGGGCGAAAGCGATACTTCGTCTTCAATGGTATCGACAATGCGGCATAATAAATACGCATTGGCAACAGCTGGAAATAATGCTTTAGGGAGTTGCGGAATCGTTAATGCGAAAGTTCGAGAAACGCCGTCAAGCAACACAGCTTGAAATTGATCATCGGACAATTCGTGTAATGATTTTGAATTGTCTAAAACGGCTTGGTTTTCGTTCGTCATTTTTGAGTTTGAAATCGCGAGTTTATGGGTTGAGTAAAGAGATTTTATGCGTGCAATCATAGACTGTTTGTTGGCGTTTTGCAAAGTGATGTTGTTTTGTTGCGAATCGTTGAAAATAGTAAATCTTAAAAATTGATTTACAATAAAAACAGTAGGTTATTTGCATAAATTAAGTTAATACACGATAAAATTTGGCAAACGCTGGAGTCGGACTTGAAAAAAGGGTATTCTAGCAAGATTACAGGTAAGCGTATGAAAGCACTCTATTTTTTATAACGCGCTGATTTTCAAGTTAGATTGCTTGTTGTTAAATTACGACAGCAACATCATTTATCATTTTCGGAGAAAAATTTATGGGCGTTCCATTACGTCAACAATGGGCAGTAGGCAGTTATTTAATTAAACAAAAACTCAAAGGCGTAGAAAAATACCCGCTCGTGTTGATGTTAGAACCGCTGTTTAAGTGTAATTTGGAATGTGCGGGTTGTGGCAAAATCGATTATCCCGACGATATTTTAGATAAACGTTTGACGTTTGAAGAATGTATGCAGGCTGTGGACGAATGTGGTGCGCCGATGGTTTCAATTCCAGGTGGTGAGCCGTTAATTCATAAAGACATGCCACGTATTGTAGAAGGATTGATTGCACGTAAAAAGTTTGTTTACTTGTGTACCAACGCATTGTTGTTGAAAAAACGAATTGATGATTACAAACCGTCCCCTTATTTGACATTTTCAATTCATTTGGACGGTATGCAAGCGCGTCATGATGCGTCAGTTTGTCAAGAAGGCGTTTTTGATCGTGCTATTGAAGCGATTAAATTAGCGTTGGGCAAAGGTTTTCGCGTCAATATAAATTGCACACTTTTCCAAGGTGAAACGGCATCCGAAGTGGCAGAATTTTTAGATTACGCGACAGAATTAGGCGTTGAGGGAATTACGATTGCACCAGGATTTAGTTATGAACACGCGCCAAAACAAGATGTTTTTATCAAGGCTAATGATGTTAAAGAGTTGTTCCGAGGTATTTTCAGACTGGGTAAAAATCGCGGCTGGAAATTAAATCATTCGTCGCTGTATTTGGATTTTTTGGCGGGTAATCAAAATTATAACTGTACGCCGTGGGGTAATCCGACACGTAATGTTTTCGGTTGGCAAAAGCCGTGTTATTTACTTGCTGACGAAGGTTATGCCACGACATTTCAAGAGTTATTAAATACCACGCCGTGGGAAAAATATGGCAGTGTGGCGAATCCAAAATGTGCAAGCTGCATGGCGCATTGTGGTTATGAAGCGACTGCCGTCGAAGATATGTTAAAACACCCCATCAAAGCTCTTTTGACTTCAATTCGTGGTGTAAAAACGGAGGGCGAAATGGTCACATCACCAACGCCAGAAGCTGCGCCAGTTTCAACATTGGCTGGCATTCCAGTAAACGTCGAACACACAAAATAATTTTTTCGGAGAACGTTGTGATGCGATTAAAAAAATTAGCCATCGTTGCCTTTTCATTGAGCAGTTTGTTTGCCACTTCGGTTTTTGCTCAAGAAGAAAGTGCAACAGCACGGCAAATTATCGATAAATTTCAAACCGAATTAGTCCAAGTCATGAAAGACGGTAAAAAACTCGGTTATGTGGGACGTTATGACAAACTCGAACCTGCCGTTTCAAACAGTCACGATTTACCCAAAATTGCCCGAATTGTGGTCGGTAAAGAATGGGAAAAATTGACAGAAGAACAACAAAAGAAATTGACCGATGTATTCAGTAAGTTAAGCATCGCGTCTTACGCGCATAATTTCAAGGATTTCAGCGGCGAAGCGTTTGCAATTGATTCTGAGGAAGAAACTAAAATGGGTGGCGTGGTGATTCATTCACATTTGAATGTACCTGATGATAAGCCTGTTAAGTTTGATTATATGCTTAAAGAAAAAGGGGCAAGCTGGCGGATTATCAACATTATCGCGAATGGAGTCAGTGATTTGGCATTAAAACGTTCAGAATATACCGCCATTTTGCAACGCGAAGGGTTTGATACTTTGATTGCAAAAATTAACGAAAAAATTGATAACTACGCGAAGCAATGAGGGCGCGACCAGATGAATCGTAAGACTGTAACTACTGTAATTTGCGGCGTTTTATTTGCCGTTAATGTTAACGCGCAAGTGAAATCAAATGATCCTTACGAAAGTTTCAATCGCACGATGTACGATTTTAATGATGGTGTAGATACTTACGTTGCCTCGCCATTGGCAAATGGTTATAGGTTTGTCACGCCCCAATTCGTACAAACGGGGGTGTTTAATTTTTTCAATAATTTGAAGGGAATTAACGTTGTATTGAATGATGTATTGCAGGCGAAATTTTCGCAAAGTGCAGCAGACTTAGGACGTTTTACATTGAACTCAACGGCGGGATTAGGTGGTTTTATCGATGTGGCAAAACACGTTGGCTTAGACCAAAATGACGAAGATTTTGATCAAACGCTAGCTGTTTGGGGTGTACCACAAGGTTCATATTTAGTGTTGCCATTCGTAGGACCAAATACAGTTCGTGGTGCGCCAGCGTCTGCATTTGATGCCGCTGCAAATCCAGCCAGTTACGCCAGTATTGTTGCTTATTACGTCAGTGCGCCTGTTCAGTTTGTGTCGGCAGTAAATGCTCGCTCAAATGCGGAAGGCGCGTTGAAATTTATCAACGAAGCAGCAATGGACAAATACGTTTTCACACGTGAATCATTTTTGCAATGGCGTAAAAATTTGGAAGACGATGGCAAAGTCAGTGCTTCGATTGATGATGATTTATTTGCCGATGAAAAAACTGTAAATTTAAAATCGCGTGATTATGGCAAACAGTTTGAAATTGCTGCGCTATCGTTTGGCAGTGTTGCTCAAAAATTTGACCTCGCTATACAGAATTTTGAACAGGCAAATCATAAAATTGAACAGTTAAAAAATCGCTAAGGTTTTTTTCATTAAATTTCGTAGTAATAAACAAAATGACCGCGCCCATTATCTTTAGCTTGATAAAGCGCGGTATCTGCACGATCCAATAATTTTTCAGACGCATCTCCGTGTTCCGGATATAAACTGATGCCGATACTTGCACCAATTTGCACTTTTTCACCTTTCAATAATTCAAATGGTACTGTTAATTGTTTAATCACTTTTGATGCAACTTGATGAGCTGTTTCAATGTCGTTCAGACTTTCTAAAACAATCACAAATTCATCACCACCCAAACGTGCAACCATGTCGCTTTCACGCAAACACGCAGTAACTCTTATTGCGACTTGCTTTAATAAATCATCACCTGCTGCGTGACCTAATGAATCATTCACGGCTTTGAATTTATCTAAATCCATCATAAACACAGCAAATTTTTTGCCTTCTCGATGGCTAATTGCAATTTCATAATTTATGCGATCTAACAATTTTCGTCGATTAGGTAAACCCGTTAATGGATCGAAAAACGCCAGTTTGAGTATCAAATCTTCGTCTTTTTTACGTTCGGTAATATCCATAAACGTTGCAATGGCACCCTTGACAACACCGTCTGCAATAATGGGTTGTGACCAGTATTCAACGGGTACGGCAATGCCATCTTTTCGCCAAAAAACTTCATCGGAAACGTGGATATTTCTATGTTGTCGATAGGCGTTATACATTTTGCATGTTTCTGAGGGATAAGGTGTTCCATCGATATGGGAATGATGAATAAGCTCATGAATGTGTTTTCCCATGACTTCATCTGCATTTTTATACCCAAGTATTTTCAAAAACGCATCATTTACAAATCGACAAAAACCATTATTGTCAACACCATACGCACCTTCTGCCATTGAATTTAATAACAGCGACATTTCGGCGTAATACTCATGCAAACTAATTTTTGTTGTTTTTAATTGCCGGTTTGCTCGAACTAAAAAGATAATCAAAACGAAAATGAGCAATACAACCGCAATTCCAATAGCAACAAATCCACGGTAACGCCAAATGACATCTTTAAAATTAAAATCCTTCAATTTTTCGGGATGAATATGCAGTCGTAACATCAAAATTTCAACAGGCGTGTAGTCTGCGGGTGGAATAAAACCGGCAATTCCCGCTGCTTTTGCTACGTTACTATTTAGTTCAATGTTGAGTAAAACGAGCGATACTTTACGGGAAATATCTGTGCTAACGTGCGATGAAACAGCAAATGTCCATTCTGGATAATATTCCGTCGAATGTAAAACAGGCATGTTGTCTGACATAGGGAGAGAATTTAAGACGCGCACCGAAGCATTTTCACCTAAACTAATTTTGCCCGATTGTTCTAATTTTTCTAATACTCCACTACGCACAAATCCAGCATCAGCTTTTCCATTAAGAACTTCGTCAATGACTTTATCTTGTGGCATTCCCGTGAAGTCATAACTTTTAACGGCAATCTGATTTTTTTTTAACTCCCAACGTTGCATTAAATATCCGCCAAACGATTGTTCCTCAGAAGATGCAATGACTTTATTGTTCAAGTCTGAAAGTGTTTGAATATCCTCTCGGTCGGTGCGAGTAAAAATAACACCCGCGTAATGTGTCAGCGGATGTCCTTTTTCTAATCGGATTAGGGTTGCAATAGCACTCATTCCCAGACGATTTTTGAGTAGAATGTAATGTTCCGGGCTAGTTAAAACAAAATCGAGTTGTTTTTCCTTTGTTGCCTTGTCGAGTTCTGAATAAGTCATTGGAAATAATTCAACCGTATGCGCTGGTAAATTACGTTCAATTTCTTGAGCAAGTGGCACCCATTGAGCCATTGTGATTTCTTTTGGGCGAAGTGATAAAACACCAAAACGTAAATGCGTTGGTTCTTCTGCAAGTGCCGAATTCACGCAAAAAATAGCCATCAAAATGATGATAAAAAAGTGTATTCTTTTCAGTTCTGCGGGGACTGGATTCATTTTTCTGTCTGCTAAAAAGTTAAAACGACCAAAGTTGATTGGGTTACTCTAATCGCCTTTTTCAAAAACAGTAAAACAGTATTATTAGATAGCCCTATCTGATAATTAAAAATGCAATAACGAATGTACGTTGTAACCGGCTAATTTATCCCGACCATTTAAAGAATCTAACTCCACCACAAACGCTAATGCTTCCACCGTTGCGCCAAGTTTTTCGACTAATTCACAACTCGCTTTAGCCGTCCCGCCCGTTGCGAGTAAATCGTCAACGAGTAACACTTTATCACCTGTTTCAAACGCATCAATATGTGCTTCTAGCGTGGCTGAACCGTATTCCAAATCATACGAAACGCTCTGCACGTCATACGGTAATTTACCTGGTTTTCGTAAGGGAACGAAGGGTAATCCCATTTCCCAGGCGACTAAACTTCCAAAAATAAAACCACGCGCTTCCATGCCCGCAATCACGTTAATATCACTTCCTAAAAACGGTTGAATCAATTGGTGTACTGCGAGTTTCAAAGCAGCAGGATCTTTGACCAATGGCGTGATGTCTTTAAAAATAATGCCCGTTTTTGGAAAGTCGGGAATGTCGCGAATTTTTGTTTTTAATCGATTCATTGAGATTTTAAAATTAAGTTAAACGGACACGCGGATCAACCAACGTGTAAGAAATATCAGTCAGCAACAGTCCAAAAATGTATAAGACTGAACCTAAAAAAACCATCGCGCGAACAATCGCAAAATCTTGGCTGTTAATCGCGTCAATGGTGTAACTGCCCAGACCTGGAATACTAAAAAATGATTCCATAATCAAACTGCCCATAAACAATGATGGCAAAATCACCACCACACCGGTCAAAATCGGAATCATTGCATTCGGTAAAACATGACGAAATAGCGTTTGCGTTTCAGTTAGTCCTTTAGCACGAGCAGTGCGAACATAATCTTTTTCGGCTTCTTCCAAAAACAGCGTTTGATACCAACGCACGCCTGAACCGATGCCTGTAAAAACACCGATGAAGACCGGTAAAATCAAAAACTTAATCATTGCAAAACCATCGTCATAACCCGAAATTGGGACGAGTTTTAATACTTTTGCAATGAAAAACTGTCCGCTGATAATGTAAAACAATGACGAAATCGACATCAGCATCACACATAAAATAATGCCAACTTGTTCAATTCTCTGTCGCCGAAATAAAACCATCAACAATGCTGCACAGATATTAACAACCAGACCAATTAACAATGTCGGCAATGCTAACGCTAAACTTGGTACGGCACGTTCTTGAATATCCGCGCCAATGTTTCGCCCACTGTCTGACGTACCAAAATTAAAAAGCATTAAGCCCACAGATTTGCTGTAAAAAATTGTTTGTGTGAATTTGTTACTACCTTCTACGTTCTCATTCCACAACAGCGGTTTGTCGTAACCGTGTTGTTGTTTCCAATTTTGAATCGCTTGCTCGGTAATGTGTTTTTGTCCAAGTTGCATTCGCGCCATATCGTCAGGGCTATTGACTACGAAAAATAGCGTAAACGTCAACACATTCACTGCAAATAGCAGCGGTAAAGCATACAAAAGTCGGCGTAGAATGTAGCTAATCATGACCGCATAATTCCCATTAATACGGCAAAAACTTCATCGGTGTGTGAAGGGATAACGTAACTGTCGATGTTTTTAATGAGATGTTTTGTTTTGCGATTCAACGTTGCAAATTTCCACACATCGCCCAGTGTCACCGCGCCGTAAATCACTTCAATTTCTTGATTATCTTCGTGATAATCCATTGCAATCAATTCAGCGGCAAGTTGATTAAATCCACTGTCTAAATCTTTTTTCTTCGCTTCAATGACGATTAAATCTTGGCGCGACGTAAGTAAATAATCCAACGACCCCGCTAATTGTTCATTGCAATA
>JAQTOX010000178.1 GCA_028713055.1 Methylococcales bacterium
CGATTCGTTCTTTACCCGATGGCGCGACAATTGGAATTTGCCACCAATCGTACATTTTCACGCCTTTGGATTCTTTTTCGCTAATTTGTGAGGGTAGTCGGTTTCCATTTTCATCCGCCCCTGAAATTATTTCATTATTACCAAAACGTTTTAGAGTTGAAGCTGCCCGTTCTTGGAATTGTTGGTTATATTTGTAATCGGAAGATTTTGTGTAGAAAAATATGTTGTCGTGATTTTTGGAGAATGATTTTCCTGCAACTGGCCATTTGTTGTAACACCAAATAATTTCATTTCTAAAGTTTTGTTGCCCAAATATTTTGTCCAAAATAAGCACGCGAATATAAGCATCTGCGTGCCAATCGCAATGCAGAAAAATTGAACCTGTGGGTTTTAGAATGCGGTGCATTTCTTCGACGCGCTCTTTTAACCAGCCAATGTAATGTTCAACGCCGCCAGACCAACGGTCTTGAAAACTTCGCACTTCGCCTTTGTCGCCCCAAATCATTTCGTAATTTCGATTCGAAAAAAATGGCGGGTCGAGGTAAATCAAATCGACGCTTTCTGATTCGAGGGTTTTGAGAATTTCTAAATTGTCACCAAGAAGGAGTTTATTCATTGGGGGTGAATCCTTTTTTGTAATTAGTTTAATCGTCAACGAAGTCAAAACCCCGTGTTTTGGAGCATTTTTTCTTGAATTACTTGGTCTATTTGCCAGAAATACTTAAATTTTCAATGTTAAATGGTGTTATTTTTTCAATCGATATTCTTTCACGAATGACAGTCTATCGCCGTTGAATAAGTAATTGACGTTCACGAAGTAGATACTTGGCAAATTACTTTCAAAAATAAATTCTTTTTCAAGTAATTCAGTAATTCCACGGTGCAAAGTCCTTTCACTTATTTGTAATTCTTTTTGGTCAATGTTGTTGTAATGCAAACAAACTTTATCGTTACTAATCTTTTTTTGCATTTCACAATAAAGGAATTCAAAAACTTTTGTTCCTGCTGATGATAAACCTTGTAGTGCTTTCACGCCTTGAATGTAAAGTTTAATGAATTGTGTTTTATCAACAGTCACTTTTTCGTAAAAGTGGGCTTCGGCTAGGCGTTCACCATCGGGCAAAGTGATATAAGCAAGCTCTTCTTCAGTACGATTACTAATGCGTCGCTTGCCTGTTTTAGAATTGAAACAAGCCTCCTCGACACTTGGGTTTTCTGCATAAATTTTGAAGCCGCGCCGAGATTTTTTTTCAGTTTTTTCAATCATTGTTATGTCAATCCTACATAAATTTTGGCAGTTAAGTTGCACATTATTTAACATATTAACCGCCAAAATGGTATATTTTATGGCGGTTTTTTTTGTAAGGAAGGCTTTCTTTACTTCCAAATACTCACAATATTCGTAAAATCATCCGTCCACGCAGGCATATCAAAATACAGCGGCATTTTTTGCCATGAACCGATTTGACTGGTTTGCAGCTGTTTTAAGGTTTCAGGATTTTTCGCCAAAACCACCCAATCCGTTGCCACAATCAATGGCGCGTCGGTTTGCGGTTTGAATTCTTGAATTAACGCCGCCAGTTTCATTTGTTCAGCATGAATCGAAACCACTTTTTTGAGCAACAAATGTCGATTCGTAATATGAAACGCCAAAATACCATTTGGTTTTAGTTTTTTGAAATAGAGTTCAATCGCTTCGCGGGTCAATAAATGCGTCGGCACAGCATCCGAACTAAACGCATCCATCATCAGCAAATCAAATGTGCCATCGGGTTTATTTTGCAGCGATAAACGCGCGTCGCCGATTTCTGAAACGGCATTCGGCGCACATTGGCTCAAATAAGTGAAATACGCAGGATTTTTGGCAATATCGACCACCAGCGGGTCAATTTCATAAAGCGTCCACGTTTGCGACGGTTTGGCATAACACGTCAACGCGCCAGCACCTAAACCAACCACGCCGATATTCCAATTCGCATTTTGAGCGTCGAACGTTTTAAACAATTGCCCCATCGGACTTGGACGACTGTAATAAGTGAGCGGCGTTTTGCTTTCGGTTGGAATCAAACGTTGTGCGCCGTGTTTTGTCGTGCCATGAAATAACTCGTGATAGATTGCAGGCTGTCCTTTTTCGTCAGTCAACACACTTTCACGCACTGGCATCACGCCAAAAAATGTCCGTTGTTGCATCAATGTGTGACTTTCGGCGTGGTGCAAACTTAATGCCGCCGAAATAATCACGCCCATCAAACCTGCATACGCCACAACGCGCTGACGTAAAAAATAAACCGCAATCGTTAACACACACAAACTGATTACTACGCCATCGAAATAATTCGTTAGGTTCGACACGTTGAAATAAATCCCCGCGCCAATTATTAGCAACAACAGCGGATCAATCAATTGCATTCCGATTTCTGGCAACGACAATTTTCTCAAACTCGGACGCAACAATAATGCTGCAACAATCATTAACGGATATTCGTAAATGCCATTGAAAATGAATGGCGCGACGAACGTGTTAAACATTCCCCCCAACATTCCAGCAAACGACATAATCAAATAATAGGTTGTTAAATGTTCACTGTGTGGACGTTGCGCGGCAAGTTCACCGTGGCACACCATAATCGCAAAGAAAAACGCGATAACGTGAAAAACCAAATACATCCAATAAGGCAAATCAGCGGGATTGATAAACGCATACGCAACAAATGGAATTAAAAATACAGGTTGCAGACGAACAAACCACAGATGACTTTTATCGTTCCAACGTGAAAAGACAATGACAAATGAAAACAAATAAACCGTCAGCGGAATAATCCAAAGTAATGGGACAGAGGCAATGTCAGTGCTGATAAAATTTGTTAAACCGAGCAATAAACTCGACGGTACAAAAGCGAGTGCGCCCCAATAAAATTGGGTTTTCCAGGATAACGGTGGCGCGTAGGACGAAGAATTGTCCGCGTTTTCACTGTCAATTGTTTGATAATTCTTCCACAACACAAAACCACAACCGGCAATCAACAAACATAAAACGATATAACCAATAGACCAATCGGATTGTTGCACGGTTAAGCCCCATTTCGGTTCAATCAAAAATGGATAACTGAGTAACGAAACTAAACTCCCCGTATTGCTAGCAGCATAAAGAAAATACGGGTCATGACTGTTGTGATGTCCAACGTGAGCGAACCATTTTTGAATCAGTGGCGCGGTGGTTGAAAGGACGAAA
>JAQTOX010000179.1 GCA_028713055.1 Methylococcales bacterium
AAACTTGCCCCGATTTGCACATTATCACTTTGTACTAATTGAAACGGCTGACTTAAATCATGCACAATAAATTCGGCAACTCGCGCCGCGTCATCAACGTGAACAATGTCTTTAAGTAAAATAATAAATTCGTCACCGCCTAATCGCGCCACGGTATCGACATCACGCAGCCGGTTTTGGATACGTTCGGCGACTTGTTTTAACAATTCATCACCAGCGGAGTGACCAAAATTATCATTCACCGCTTTAAATTTATCCAAATCCATCATCAGCAACGCCATACGTTTTCCTTCACGTCGCCCAAATTCAATCCCATAACGCAAACGTTCCGACATCAAACGGCGATTCGGTAAACCGGTGAGCGGGTCATAAAACGCAAGTTGTTGAATTTTAGTGTCGTCCCGATAACGCTCAATCATCAGCATGACTAAATTGGCATATTGTTCAATTGAGACTAATTCGCTAGGTTTTGGAATAGTTGGCAAGGTATGAAAAATGGCAAATGTTCCCAACACGTCATCTTGGCTATTTTTAATCGGTTGTGACCAACACGCGCGGATATTTATCAACTGAGCAAGTTCAATAAATTCATCCCCGTACTCACTCTTCAAAATATCATTTACGATAACACGTTCACCACGAAATGCCGCTGTACCGCATACACCTCGACCTTCGCCAATTTTTATACCATCTAACGCTTGATTGAAAAATTCGGGCAAACTTGGCGCAGCTCCAAAATGTAATTCGTTTGTTTCTCGATTCAGTAACAACACAGAACAAAGCATTTCGGGATGTTGCATTTCGATACCGCGCAACAATTCTGCTAAAAGTGCATGCAAGGTATGTAGGTCTATTGTATTACTACCTACTTTTTTCAAAATTTGATTATGTAACGCTAAATCACTACTTTGCCGTAACAGCGCGTTTGAAATTCTGCGCCGTTCTTTATTTTCACGGCGAATGGATTTATAAGCGATTAACAGAATTAAAAGAATAAAAACAATCAAACCACCAAAAAACGCTGCAACGCCTAAATAATTATTCAGTTTTTCTTTATCAAATTTGATCTCGGAATCATAAATAAAACCATTTAATCGTTCGGTACTTTTCGATTCATCAGCCATTCCCGCTTTAACAAAAGTGTCCGCCATCGATTGCCAACGTGCCGGATTCATGTGACCGATTTCAATTAAATCTGGTACGACTAACGGACGCACAGCATCAGCTTCATACACTAAATGGCGACGTGATTTTTCAACAAAGTATTTGTTAATGAGTAATTCAATAATTTCGTCTGGATGTTCGAGAGCGTAATTCCACCCGTCGATACTAGCTTTTCGAAAGGCTTTGGCGCGTTCTGGATGTTGACGAATTTCGTCTTCAGTTGTAAATAAAATATCACTGTAAAAATCTACGCCGTAATTACGCGGATTGATAACGCTAAATGGAAAATTTTGCCATTTTAAAAAATAGGATTCGTTGGTTAAGTACGCATTAAACGCATCGACACGCCCGTCGATTAAATCTTGAAGTTCAAAACTGCTGGGCAAAATACCAACATGGTTTATATCTACACCTTCGTTACTCAGCATCGCCAACAAATCGGTATCCATTGATTTGTTAATCATCATGACTGTTTTGCCACTTAAATCGCTGGGCGAAAGGATTTCTTTACGTGCCAACAAAACAGACGGTGAATGTTGAAACATCGAAGCTAAAGCCACAAATGGTGCGTCGTGTAAGCGTTCATAAAGTAATTCACTATTGGCTACGCCATATTCCGCGTTTCCTTGTGCCACTTCTTTTACGGATAATTTTTCGGGAGAACCTTCGTGAATCACAACATCTAAACCGGCTTTCTCGTAATAACCTTTTTCGAGGGCGGCGTAATAACCGGCAAATTGAAATTGATGATGCCAACGTAATTGCAAATGCACAGTTTCATTAGCGTCAACTGCGTTAGAAAATAGCATCGTTAAAAAGCACAAACCAAGATTTATATTCCAATTTTTCAGATTTGTTGGACTACACACTTTGATCTGCGCTGGTTTTCGTAATATCAATCGAGAAATTAACGTCATTATGCAATTATGAAAATAAAAATTAACGAGTACGACGGTTTTTAGACGACACGCCTTTGGGTTTCGTTTTGTCAAACCCCGTATATTTTGTTTTAAATGGTTGCGTTTTTTCGGTCGATTCAAATCCTTTGGGCTGATAACTTGGAATCAAATGGTGCTTGCCGTTACCAATTAAATCGGCACGCCCCATATCTTTCAAGGCTTGACGCAATAAATCCCAATTTTTTGGATCGTGATAACGCAAAAAGGCTTTTTGTAACCGGCGTTGTTTGACACTTTTTGGAATCGGAATGTCAGCGGCTTGACGATTCACCTTTTTCAACGTGTCTTTGCCAGAATGATACATGGCTGTGGCAATCGACATTGGTGACGGCAAAAATGCTTGAACTTGGTCGGCACGAAAGCCGTTACGTTTCAACCATAACGCAAGCTCTAACATATCTTCATCTGTTGTCGCGGGATGTGCGGCAATAAAATAGGGAATTAAATATTGTTCTTTACCTACTTCTTTTGAAAACTCATCAAACATCTTCTTAAAACGATCATACGTTCCCATGCCAGGTTTCATCATGCGTGAAAGCACATTTTTTTCGGTATGTTCAGGCGCAATTTTCAAATAACCACCCACGTGATGGGTCACTAATTCTTTCACATATTCGGGCGATTCTACCGCCAAGTCATAACGCAAACCCGAAGCGATAAAGATTTTTTTAATGCCTTTCAAACTACGGGCGCGGCGATACAACTTGATTAACGACGAATGATCGGTATTCAAATTTGGGCAAATTGTAGGATAAACACATGACAATTTACGACACGCACTTTCGATGCTTTTATCTTTGCACGCCAATCGATACATATTCGCCGTTGGTCCGCCCAAATCTGAAATATGCCCCGTAAACGCAGGTGACGTGTCGCGAATTGCCTCGATTTCTTGAATAATTGAATCTTCCGAACGGCTTTGAATAATACGACCCTCGTGTTCGGTGATTGAACAAAAACTACAGCCACCAAAACAGCCACGCATAATGTTGACCGAATGTTGAATCATCTCAAATGCAGGCACATTCGCACCACCATAACTTTTGTGTGGCAAACGTGAATACGGCAAATCAAACACAC
>JAQTOX010000180.1 GCA_028713055.1 Methylococcales bacterium
GTAGTTGTTCCGTTAAATCATTGTGAGCCTGCAAGGTTTTCGCCACCATCAACAAACCGCTAGTGTCTTTATCGATACGATGCACAATTCCCGCACGTGGCAATGTTTCCAATAATGGCGCGTGATGCAACAACGCATTCAATAACGTTCCGCTCCAATTACCAATCGCAGGATGAACGACTAAGCCGGCGGGTTTATTCAAAATTAAAATATCGTCGTCTTCAAAAATAATGTCTAGCGGAATATTTTCAGCTTCATACGTAATGACAACTTCGGGTTCAGCATCCAACGTAATCCATTCGCCGCCCTCTACTTTGTCGCGTGATTTTAAATTTTCATCATTTACTGTTACGCGCCCCGCTTTCACCCATGTTTGCAATTTGCTGCGCGAATAATCGTCAAATAGTTCGGCTAAAACGGCATCTAAACGCATTCCTGCCATTTCATGAGGGACTTCTGTGGTTAATATCGTCATGTTTTTAATTCATTGGTTGTTAAGTTATACTCGCGTCACTAAATACGCTGATTTACAGGTTTTCGATTGGCGCAAATTCATTTCTAAATCATACACAAATGCACACCATTCTAATTAAAATTTTCACCGTTTGTTGTTTAATTCTTTTTTTATCAGTTTTAACCGGTTGCGAAACGCTGCAAAGTTTAGCGGGTGGCAGCAGTTCAACTGATGAAGAAACTTATGCTGGTTGGAACGCGGACAAATTCCGCAGCGAAGCTAAAATAACAATGGAGGCAAGTAATTATGACAAAGCAATTAAGCTCTACGAAGCGTTAGAAGCGCGTTATCCATTCGATAATGCCGCGCCACAAACATTGCTTGATAGTGCTTATGCCTATTACAAAAATAATGATGCTGAAGCGGCGATTGCAGCAGCCGACCGATTTATCAAAACTTATCCGCGCGATAATCACGTTGATTATGCGTATTACTTGAAAGGTTTAGTGAATTACAACCGTGGTATTACGTTTGTGGATCGTTTTTTACCGACAGACACCTCGCAACGAGATCAAGTTTATGCTAATGACGCGCTCGAAAATTTCGCGGAATTGATGCGCCGTTATCCACAAAGTCATTATGTTGCTGATGCTCAACAACGCACTGTTGCAATCAAAAATAATTTAGCAATGCACGAAATTCACATTGCGCGTTATTACATGAAGCGTTCGGCATATATTGCAGCGGTAAATCGAGCCAAAACAGTGATGGAAAAATACCCACGTTCAATTGCGGTACCGTTTGCGTTAGAAATTTTACAAGATGGTTACACGCAACTCGGAATGATGGATTTGGCAAGTGATGCAAAACGAATTTATGACCAAAATTATCCAAATGGTGCGCCTGTGACCGAAAACAGTGGCGCGACCATGTCACATCAAGTTTGGGATTTTGTGGGTTTTGATAAGTAAATTACTGTTCTTGACTGTATTGGTACTTAAATTTTCGTTTTAACAATGTCGCCGGATCGTCTGGAATCCGTTTTAACCACTGTTCATTAGCTTGTTGTTGCTCAGTGGTTAATTTTTCGGCTTGTACTTGCTCGCCTTTTTTATCTTTAGCGGATTCTTTCGTTTCATTTTGTTTTTCGGGCGCACTTTTACCTTCTTGTTGTTTTGATTTTTCTTCCTCCGAATCTTCTTTTTTAGGCGGATTATCGCCTGCTTGATGCTCTTCTTTTTGGTTCTGCTTTGAATCGGATTCTTTATTTTCACCTTGTTTTTTTTGAGACTCCTGAGAATCTTTATCTGATTTTTCGTTTTGTTTCGATTCAGACGATTTGGAATCTTGCGATTTATTCTCTTGATTTTTTTGTTGCTGTTTTTCTAATTCTTTTTCGATGACTTCTTTATTAAATTTTGCATCACTGTCATACGGATTTTCTTTAACGGCTTGTTCGTAAGCGGCTAACGCTTCCTTTAATTGTCCTTTTTTTGCCAGCGCGTTGCCTTGATTGTAAAAGTTATTCGATTGCTGAAACTGTTCCGTCGCTTTATCGAAATCCCCCGCTTTATATTGTGCGGTAGCTTTCCATTCTGGATTTTCAAATTTTTCAGCAGCTTGTGAAAACTGCTGTTTTTGATAGGCACGTTGGGCTTGTTGGTCAGGCGTATGCCATAAATTCTGCCAATCAAACGCATAACTATTTTCCGGCAACGGTAATAAAAATAGAATTGCCAAATAAAATGCGCCTTTTCGAAATTGCCACGCTGCCCACGGCAAAATTAGCAAAATTAACCAATAGCCGCTGTCTTCCCATTGTTCGAGAAACAAATTGGTTTTATCCGAAGGCGTTTGCGTTAAGGGTGTGTCGAACGTTTGCGATAAGTTTTTTATATCACTGTCATCTGCGGTCATGATTTGAAAACGTCCATTTCCTGCTGCCGCTAATTCGGTTAATTCTGTGGTTTGTAATTTTGGTATCAAAATTTGACCTGCATCATCTTTGGCAAAACCACCTTCCAGTAACGCAATTGGCGCACCGTCAATTGTTCCCGTACCTAAAATAGATAAACGATACGCGCCTAATTTTTTCGCAAATGGCACCGCTTGCGAGACTTCTGCGCTGTCGGTAATTAACAAAATGTGTCCTTGTGGCGAACCCGTTTGTTTCAAAAGTTCGACCGCTTTTTCTATACCAGCAACAGTATTATTACCCGAACTAGGCATGATGTCTGTGGTCAAGGCTTCTAATTGGCTGTGAATGGTTTCGATGTCATTGGTCAACGGCGTAACTGTAAATGCCGCACCTGAATAAACTAATAATGCGGTTTGACCATCTTTACGTTGCGCGAGTAAATCAGCAATTTTGTAACGCGCACGCACTAAACGACTCGGTTTCACATCTTCGGCATTCATCGATTCAGACAAATTTAACGCAATGACTAGCGCAGAATTATTACGAAATGCAGGTGCGGGTAGACGTTGCCACGTTGGTGCAGCGAGTGCAAAAATAGCCGTGAATGCAATGAAGCTACCGAGCCAAAACGTGAAATGCGATTGTTTACTACGACTGTTTTCAAGCAAATAAGGCAACAATTCACTATCACAAACCTTTGACCAATGTGCGGCTGAATTGGAATGGTGACGATAATTTTTTACCATCAAGTAAATTAATGGAATCAACGCCAAAAAGGCATACGGTCTTAAAAAGTGAAAGT
>JAQTOX010000072.1 GCA_028713055.1 Methylococcales bacterium
TTCAAGCTGGTCTGCTGTAGCGGTTGATAATTGCGCTAATTGTGCAGAAGTAATTGATGGAACAGCCGAGGTCGTCAACGCAGGAAGAGTAACGGTCGTTAACCCTTTGAACACAGCGGGTTTAAGTGTTTCAATAAAGCTACCTGTCAAAGCCGCGACTTGTGCCGTTGTTAAACCAGCGATTTGTTTAGTGCCTGATGTTAAAAATGGTGCTTGCTCTGCCGTTAATGCTGCAATATCACCCGTATCAAAACCACGAATATCCAAGCCCTTAATTACTTTCGGATCTAATGCAGCAATTGCTGTTGTTGTTAAAGCCGATGCCTGTATAGAACTTAATTTAGCAACTTGTGCTGCTGTCAACGCCACTGCTTGATCAGCACCCAAAGCAGGCAATTGACCTGATGTAGTGGTTGTCAATGCAGTAATTTGTGCCGTAGTCATTGCCGCAATTTGTTCCGCTGACATCGCTGCAAACGCAGCGGTAGCAAGCGAAGGTGTTGCTGTCGAGGTGATCGCTTTCAGTGTAGCAGGCAGTAACGCAATAATGTCATCCGATACCAATGCCGCGACTTGAGTTGATGTCAGCACTTTAGCTTGTGCTGGTGTTATCGCTGCGGCTTGATCAGCTGTTAATACAGCAATTTGTGTAGAATCTAAACCAAGAATATTTTTAGGCGTTAATCCCATAATGGAAGCTGGATCAATTGCTGCCACGGCAGCAAGTGAAAGTGCTTTCACTTGCGTTGAAGTCAACGCAGACATGGCTTGAGGCGTTAATAATGCAGCGCCGTCGGCATCAATCGCAGCGATAGATGTCGCACTTAAAAAGCCGAATTGAGCCGGTTTCAATGCTGCAAGTTGTCCGTCACCAGTCAAATCAGAAAGTGTTAATCCAGGCATGTTTGATTTGTTGAAGCCGGCAATTGCCTTCACATCTAATGCCGCAATATCTTCTGCAGGTAAGGCGGCGATTTTTGTAGAAGTTAACGCACCAATTTGTGCCGCTGTAATCGCTGGAGCTTGTTCGGGCGTAATTGCAGCCAATTGATCCGTCGTCAACGCGCCAAAAGTTTTAGCGGGCAGAGCAGAAATAAATTTGCCGTCCAAAATGGCAAGAACATCTGTTGACAGCAAAGGTAGTGCTTTAGAAGGAAAACTAGCCGCTTGTACTGTTGTCAATGCAGGTGCTTGATCAGCTGTTAAACCACTAGCTTGTAACGTTCCGATAGCAGCGATTTGCGCTGGGGTTAATGCTGTGATTTGCGCTGGGGTTAACATAGCTACATGCTCTGAATCCAACAAATTGATTTTCAAACCCGCTAAACCCCCAGCAACTTTTGTCGTACCTACTGATAACCCACCTAAATGATCCGCATCTAAATTCGCCAATTGGGTTTTGGTAAATGTAGCCACTTGTGCCGAAGTAAATGCTGCCGTTTGATCAGGCGAAAAGGCGTTGATTTGATCGGTTGTTAATACTGGTATTGACAAACTTGGAATAGTTTTTACGTCAATACCCGTCAACGCACCGGGATCAACATATTTTAATTGTGGCGTGAGATAACCAATCGTTTTAGCCGTTAAAGTCGCTAAATAGTCAGAAGTTAAAGCAGCCGCTTGCACCTTATTCAATATCGCAAAATTTGCTGCTGTAAATTTTGCGAACATTGCGGGAGTAACCTCGGCAGCAATATCGGTTTTTGCCGTAAATACAAATTTTGTGGTTGCGGTTGTTGTCGTAGCCATTTTTGAACCCTCGAGTGTGAAAAGTGAAATCGTGTGATTAAGTGTAGTGTCGATCAGCTTATCGGCACAAAATGATAAAACTTTTATATATTTTCAAATACATCAAACCTGCCACCCTGCCAATTTTGCATCATCACGGAAAGGACGAACTATTAAATCGTGTGTTTCGCCATTTTTTTCAGCAACCGTCAATGTTACCGTTTCAGCACTTTTACCCTGCCCGTAACGTGCCACAATGCTTGCGATCAATTCTAAATCTTCAGCGACTGGTACGCCATCGACTAGCGCAATCGCTCCTTTGTGACTGTTAGCGTGAATACTTATAAATTCCTTGCGATAACCTTGCATAAAACGCCCTTCGCCTTCGTCACGCGCAATAATAATTTTAAAATGCGGAGCGGGTCGAATATGTCGCCCTACTTTGAGTAGCATAATATCGTCAAGTTCGTAGTCTTTATGCCCGTGTGCTTGCCACAAATCAACTAATTTTGATGAATAAAATTTGTCCGTCAAAAAACAACATCCACCTGCGGGTTGTGCGAAATCTTCAAAACCAAAGTCTTTCGCCATTGCAAATTGTGGCTTGCGCGAACGTCCCGTAATGCCATATAGTTTTTCACGATCCAACCACCCTTCACGTTCAGGTAATGTCGGTTCTAAATTTTTTGCACACAGCGGACGAACTAACAAATCATCCGCCCCAGATTTTTTAGCAACAAGCGGTAATTTCGATTTTGTTTGTGACATCGGACGCTGCCCTAACACTTCGCCAGTGATAATGAAATCAAACCGGTTTTCAATCATCCATTGTTTAGCTTTATGAACCATGAAAATTTTACAATCCGTGCAAGGATTCATGTTTGTGCCATAGCCGTGTTTGGGGTTAATTAGCACATCTTTATATTCGTCGATGACATCAATAATGTGTAGCTTAATTCCCAGTTGCTCTGCTGCCCACAACGCATTGTTACGTTTCGGTTTTTCTTTATCGTGATTACGAATGGCATGTGTGTGTCCTTCGACACAAAAACCTGTAAAAAAGTTAATCCCTTCGACGTAAATACCTTGTTCTTGAATAATTTTTACCGCGAGAAGTGAATCTAATCCACCAGAAATGAGCGCGACGGCTTTTCGTTGTGTTGTCATTTTAATTTTTCAATTCCGCTAATAATTGACACATCCCTTTTTCCGTCAATGGACGACTGAAAAAATAACCTTGCACCTCGTCACACCCTTTTTCTTGTAACACATCGGCTTGTTCTTGTGTTTCAACACCTTCGGCAATTACTTTCAAACGTAAGTTATGCGCCATCGCAATAATCGTGGATGCAATCGCGTTATCATCAACATCTGTCGTAATATCTTTTACGAACGATTGATCAATTTTTAGTGTATCAATCGGAAAACGTTTGAGATAACTCAACGACGAATATCCCGTACCGAAATCATCAATAGACAAGTGAATGCCCATTTTTTTCAATTCGGTTAATGTATGAATCGTCACTTCCGCGTTATCCATTAAAACGCCTTCCGTTAATTCCAGTTCTAAAAGTTCTGACGATAGTTTAGTTTCAATCAAAATTTGTGTAATTTTATCGATTAAATCATGTTGCTTTAACTGCATTCCTGACAAATTTACCGAAATTCGCACCGGTCTCAATCCAGCGGCTTGCCACGCGACACTTCGCAAACAAGCCGTACGTAATACCCATTCACCAATCGTAATAATCAAATCGCTTTTTTCGGCATGTGGAATAAAAACGGCGGGCGAAATAAATCCTAACATCGGATGTTTCCAACGTAATAACACTTCTAAACCAATCAATTCTTTCGTTCGTAAGTCAAATTGTGGCTGATAATTCAACGAAAACTCATTATTCTTCAACGCTTGACGCAAATTGGTTTCCATTTCCAATTCGTCCAACACTTTTTGATTCATGGTATTAGAAAAATATTGAAAATTATTACGTCCTCGCTCTTTTGCGTGATACATCGCTGTATCTGCATTTTTAACCAATTGGTTTACTGAATCGCCGTCAACGGGATAAACCGTAATACCAATACTGGTTGAAATAAAAACTTCACGTCCTTCCAAAACCACTGGCACATTTAAAGCCTTCAGAATTTTTTTTGCGACAATTCCTGCTTCTTCGGGTGTTTTGATACTTGTTAAAATCACCGTAAATTCGTCACCGGCTAAACGTGAAACCGTATCAATTTCGCGTACACTTTCCGTTAAACGTCGTGCGACTTCAATCAGCAACTGATCTCCGGCTTGATGTCCCAGTGTGTCGTTAATGAGTTTGAAACGATCTAAATCTAAAAACATTAAAGCGGCTTGCCCCGCATTACGTTTCGCGACTTCCAACGTCCATTTTAAACGTTCAACAAATTGTGTTCGATTCGCCAAACCCGTGAGTGCATCGTAATGTGCTAATTGTTTAAGCTGATTTTCAGCATTTTTACGTGCCGTAATGTCACTGAAAATACCAACAAAATGAGTTGTTGCGTTATTCTCATCCTTCACACTATAGATCGACAGCCAAATTGGATAAATTTCGTCATTTTTGCGCTTACTCCAAACTTCACCACTCCACGCCCCTGTCTTTAACAGTGTGCGCCGCAAACCAAAATAAAAATGTGAATTGTGTTTATGTGAACTCAAAAGAGAGGGATGCCGACCCAAAACTTCGGATTTTTCATAACCAGTAATCGTGGTAAAGGCTTCGTTTGCGTCTGTAATTCGGCTACGTGTATTCGTAATCACAATGGCATCGGTGCTGCCTTCAAAGATTTTCGCCATCAAACGAAAACCTTCTTCCGCTTTTTTTCTGGCGGTAATGTCACGAATAATGACTAACCATTGACGTTTATTAGCGTAGACGGGTCTGCCTAACGTAAATTCAATCGGAAACGCTGTGCCATTTTTGTGAAAACCATAAACCACTGGCACACCATCGGGTTGTGAAATGTTCTCGTCGAGATTAAGTTCGGGAGCAATCTGGTTGAACTTCGGAATTAACACGCTGATATTGATGCCAAGTAATTCAGTTTCGTCATACCCAAATAACTCTGCACCCGCAGGATTCGTGGTTTCGACCACGCCTGCTTCAGTAAATGTAAAAATAGTTTCGGCAGCATTTTTTAAAATGCTGCTATATTTTTCTTCAGATTGTTCGAGTTCCACTGCCAGCGCAAGCAAGCCTTTATTCGTATCAGCGAGTTCAACTTGAAGTTGTTTAATCAGATCAATATTTTCGCGTAATTTTTCCTGCTCTAATTCTTCAAGCTCCATCATCAATTGAATGATGCCTTGATTCGTTTCTTCGAGTTCAATTTCCAATTCTTCGATTAAACGTGCTTTGTCTGACAGGAGTTGTTCGAGTTCTTGTTTTTTCATTTCACTATTACTATCGTTGCGTCGTCGTGATCTTTTTGGGTGGCGTTGTAAATGTGTTCTGCAATCACCTGAGCGGGATGATCGGCATATTGCTCAAAATCATGCCATTGCCAATGGGTCGAAATACCATCGGAATGTAACGCTAACATATCACCAACATGCCACATATTTTCAGTTACGACAGGCGGGGGCGCGTGTTTACCAACGATGCCACGTCGTACAATGAATTTAGGTTTATCGTGTCTACTGTGAAACACTTTCACTTCGATGTTACCCACGCTGGCGTAACGAAACGTGCCTTTTGACCAATCGAAAACAACCAGTGCCATTACCACACCACGTGTTGCCGCGCAGGCTCTATCAACGCCCCGAAAGATTTCCAGCAACGGCAGTTCCGCGTGACGTTCGATGTATTGACGCGCTGCATTTGCTGCGTGACCAGCTAATTCGCCATGTCCAACACCGTCAATTACACCAACTAACGTCGCACCACGGATATTTTTAACAATAAACGTGTCGCCATTTGCAGTTTCGTTAGGTTTGGGACGCGAAAAAACACCGAATTCAAAAGGGCAATGTTGACCAAGATTGGAATTGTCATGCAACCAGCGTTTACACACGATGCGCGTGCCGGTGTGGTTTTCACGTTGCAAAATGTCAAACTCATCCATCAAACGATTAACCGCCCCTAAACCCATGCCTAACGTACCCGAAGTCGATACACCATCTTTCATCGATGTATGTTCGTTGAAACCTTCCCCATCGTCTTCGGCTTCAATCATCAAACCTTCGTGCTGCTCATCGCAAACTGGTGTAAGTGTGACTATGCCGCGTTGGGCGTATTTAATGATGTTTGAGGCAAGTTCACTAACGACCAGACTAATTTCTTCACGACCGCACTCGTCAAAACCAATTTCTTTCGCCATATCTTTCGCAATGCGACGAATAGCAATAACCTCTGCGGAGTTGGAAATCACCATAAATTGGCTTTCAACATGAAAGGTCATTTCGCCCGTCCCCATTTTTCAACAGTAATTGTCGTCCCTACACCGACTTCAGATTTGATATTTATATCATCCATTAACCGTTTCACACCTGATAAGCCCATGCCCATTGTGCCAGCTGTCGTGAAACCAACTTCCATCGCTTGATCAACATCGGGAATACCTTTACCGTAATCTTCAAATTCCAAATGAATTCCAATTTGACCCGGTTGATGTAAAATTTCCCAACGCATTACGCCATCACTCCCCGAATGCACATAAACGTTTCGCGCTAATTCAGAAACTGCCGTCACAATTCTCGTGACATCGGTCATACCAAATCCCGCTGCTACCGCCGCATTCCGAATCAATTTCCGACAGGTGACAATATCACCTTCAGATTTAATCGGATTTTCGCCCGCTTCTTGATTTGCCATGACTACACCAGTTTGAAATTATCCGTAAAAATATCTAAAGCGCGATCAACATCGAGCGTTGAAATCGCCTTGCCTAAATGCAGTCCCAATTCTGTTGCGGTAATCGCCACACTTGGTTGCATTCCAGCAATGACGGTTTTTCCACCCATTAACGCCACCATTTGTGTCGTTTCAGAAATAGTACGTGCAAAAAATGAATCCAGAATGTTCACACTGGAAATATCTAAAATCAGCCCTTTTGACTGATATTTTTCAATTGCGTGCAAAACTTTGGTTTGTAATTCATGAATAATGTCATCGCCCGGATCATCGGGAACAGTGACGAGCAGAATGTTTTTTAATTTGATAACCGAAAGACTATTTTCACCGTCCATTTTTATATTCCTTTATTCTTTTGAAACATCAACAACTTTGATTGATAGTTTGTCGAGAGCGACTTTCAAACCCAATGCCATCGTTGGGCGTGTGATAATTCCACTTAAATCAATCCCTAAATGAACTAAAGTTTGTGCAATCACAGGACGCACACCGGTAATAATGACTTGAGAACCCAACAATTTCACCGCGTTAATCGTGTCGATTAAATGTTGCGCGGTAGCGGTGTCAATTTGAGGCACACCGGTAATATCAATCAATGCAACTGGCGAATTTGTCTGAACAATTGTTTCAAGCAAACGCTCCATAAATTGTTGTGTGCGTCCGCTATCAAGCATTCCGATAATCGGTGCGGCAACTACGCCTTCCCAAATCTGAATCACCGGCGTAGACATTTCTAAAATTTCTTCGGTTTGACGTGAAATGACTTCGTCAGTGGCATGAATATAAGCCGAAATTGCCAATTCTTGATCTAAGTTAATAATTTTATGTAACGCACTAAAAATACCGTTAGCCGTTTCAACATCAAACGTTGGATTACTGTAAATTTGTGGAATCATCAGCTGCATATAGTAGCAATACGTACTCATGTAAATACGCGGCGGTAAACCAATTCGTTGATGGGCAATACCGACTTTAATACGACTTTTGAAATAACCTTCGCCGTAATCTCCCGAGGTTAAATCCATAAAATAAGCTTTTTGTGCGAGTTTTAATCGCATCAACATTTTTTCGTCACCTAAAAAACGTTTGGTATCAGGAAATTTCTGTAAATGTTCATAGAGTTTTTCAACAAACACGTCGGCGTAATCAACGGCAAACGGATGTAACTTTTGTAACAACGCGGCATCTTCATCCGTAAAATTTACGAAACGTTTTTGTTCCGCCCAACTGTTGAAATTAGAAATGTATTTAGAATTTGAGTGTGAATGATTCATAGAGTTGCCTTTCGTTGTTTTTGTAGAAAATTGAAACGGAATTAGTGTAACAGTTAGTTCATGTGCAAAAAAATTTTACAGTGCTATTCGATGACGTGAATGAATGTTTCGCCAGGTTTAATCATACCTAATTCGTCACGAGCGCGTTCTTCGACCGCTTCTTGTCCTTTGCGTAAATCTAAAACTTCGGCATACAACATATCATTGCGGTGTTTTTTTTCTTCGACTTGAATTTTTAATTCATCTAAACGCGCCTGGTAGGTGCTGATTTCATTGATACTACCGTCGCCAAACCACAGACGATATTGTAGTTGAGCGATTAAAATGATGAGAATAAGAGGGATAATTTTCATAGGAATTCGGAGTACAAACCGAAGGTTTGCACTCCATTTTGCCTTTTATAACATTCTGAACGCGCTGCGACCCGCGAATTTCGCTAAATCGCCTAATTCTTCTTCGATTCGCATCAAGCGATTGTATTTCGCCACACGATCTGAACGACTTAATGAACCCGTTTTAATTTGACCCGTTCCCGTTGCAACAGCTAAATCTGCAATCGTAGTGTCTTCGGTTTCACCTGAACGATGCGACATCACGGCAGAATAACCGGCTTTGTGTGCCATTGTGATCGCAGCCAATGTTTCGGTTAACGTGCCGATTTGATTCACTTTAATCAAAATCGAGTTGGCGATATTTTTGTCAATGCCTTGTTGCAAGATTTTTGGGTTGGTTACAAATAAATCATCACCAACCAACTGAATACGATTACCGAGTTTTTCGGTCATCAATTTCCAGCCGTCCCAATCGTTTTCAGCGTGACCGTCTTCAATAGTAATAATCGGATAACGATTGACCCAACCAACAAAGAAATCCGCCATTTGCTCAGAATTGTAGGTTTTCTTTTCAGAGGCTAAATCATAAATGCCATTATCGTAGTATTCCGATGCTGCTGCGTCCAAACCTAAATAAATGTCTTTGCCAGCTTCATAACCTGCGAGTTTTATCGCTTCTAAAATAACTTCAATGGCTTCTTCGTTCGATGACAAATTGGGTGCAAAACCACCTTCATCACCCACTGTTGTCGCCAACCCTTTGCTTTTCAAAACTTTCGCCAAGTTGTGAAAAACTTCTGCGCCGTAACGGATAGCTTCACGGAAATTCGGTGCGCCGACGGGTAAAATCATGAATTCTTGCAAATCGACACTGTTATCTGCGTGCGAACCACCGTTGATAATGTTCATCATTGGTACAGGTAAAATAAATTCGCCTGACGTATTTAATGAACGATAAAAAGGTTGTTTTTTCGCATTTGCCGCTGCACGCGCCGCTGCCAGTGAAACAGCCAGCGTCGCATTTGCGCCTAAACGACTTTTACTTTCTGTGCCATCCAACGCAATCATTTTTTCGTCGATAGCCGTTTGATCGTTTGTGTCCATACCGACAATCACGTCGTGAATTTCAGTTCGTACATTTTTCACGGCATTCAAAACGCCTTTGCCCAAATAACGTGATTTGTCACCGTCACGCAATTCAATCGCTTCACGTTCGCCAGTCGATGCACCTGAAGGTACCATCGCGTTACCAATTACGCCCGAAGCTAAAATCACATCCGCTTCAATCGTTGGATTACCGCGTGAATCTAAAATTTCTCTGGCACGAATTTCAATAATTTTTGTCATAAAAAGTTACCCCTAAAATAAAAATACAATTAAAAAAGAATGCTTACTATAAAAAATTTTTGTTACAGGCGTGAATCGCCAAAACCAATTCACAAAAATAGAAAGGTGAAATTATGTGGTGGTTTTCTGTAAATCTTCTTCCGTAGATTTTGGCTCTGGAAATTGTAGAACATCTGCGTCACGTTGTTCTGTGATAATCTCACGCTTGCCGCCATTATCATCATGACTATAAGTAATCGTTACTTTAAAGGCTTTACGTTGTTCATAAATATCTCGCCATTTGCCACGCGCAAACAAGTTTGGGTTTAGCTGATAAGTACCACTACCAATACGGCTAATAATTTCCTTATTAAGTAACTCTGTAATTGCTTTGTTTACGATGCTATTTGAAGGCTTGCCATTTTTTGATAGTTTTGCATTCATGCGTTCAGCAATTGAATCTTTAAGATATTTATTCAGAGCAATAATGCCGCTGTAATCCGCCATTGTAACAAGACACATCAAAACACCTGTTGTTCCTACAGGTAATCGAAACAAATTACCTAAATCGGTTGTATAAAGTTTGATGTAAGGCGGTTCACTCGGTAACTTTGTTTCATATTCGACAAATGTTTCATTTTGGAAAACCTCACCAGTAGATTTATCAATCATCAAAGTAGTTTTTTCTTTGTAATTTGTTGCCATTTTTCAATCTCAATTAAGTTTCGACAGATTTGTAGCATAACATGATATTTCAATAATTCGACAGATTAGTCGAATTATCTAACCCTATCTATCGAACATTGCAATCCTATCTGTCGAATCATTTAACCCTATCTATCGAATACTGTTTAGCCAATAACCCTATGTTTATTAAGTTCGTGACCAAATTTTCCGTTTCTATTATATTTAGGTGGGCTTTTTCGTTTAAGTAAGACACTACGAATTTTTCAGTAATCGTAATTTAAATCAAACGCCCCCACATATCATAATCGTCCGCGTCTTCTAATTCGACTTGCACAAAATCGCCCACTTTCAAATGCGTCGCGCCATCGATGAAAACTTGTCCGTCAATTTCAGGCGCATCGGCTTTGCTACGCGCAACCGCGCCTTCTTCCACAACTTCATCAATTAGAACGGTTTCAATTCGACCGATTCGACGTTGCAAACGTGCCGCACTAATTTCAGCTTGATGCGCCATAAAACGCGCCAAACGTTCTTGTTTAATTTCTTCGGGAATCTGATCAGGTAAATCATTTGCTGCTGCGCCTTTTACTGGTGAATAAGCAAAAGCTCCCACACGGTCTAATTGTGCTTCGGTTAAAAAATCTAAAAGTTCTTCAAATTCACTGTCGGTCTCACTTGGAAAACCAACGATAAACGTGCTACGTAATGTAATATCGGGACACACTTCGCGCCACGCTTTGATTCGTTCTAAATTACTTTCAGTGGCGGCGGGACGTTTCATGGCTTTCAAAATTCGTGAATTTGAATGCTGAAATGGAATATCCAAATACGGCAAAATTTTACCTTCTGCCATCAACGGAATCACGTTATCAACGTGTGGATAGGGATAAACATAGTGCATTCGCACCCAAATTCCCAAATCACCCAATGCTTTCGCTAAATCATAAAAACGTGTGTTAATTGATTTGCCTCGCCAATCGCGTGGCGCGTATTTCAAATCTAAACCGTAAGCACTGGTATCTTGAGACACTACGAGCAATTCTTTCACGCCGGCTTTCGCTAAATTTTCAGCTTCCAACAACACTTCATCAATCGGACGACTGACTAAATCGCCACGCATCGACGGAATAATACAGAACGTGCAACGATGGTTGCAGCCTTCTGAAATTTTCAAATACGCATAATGGTCTGGCGTAAGTTTAATACCTTGCGGCGGTAATAAATCTAAAAACGGTTGATGTGGCGCGGGAAGATATTCGTGAACGGCACTAATCACTTCGTCGAAAGCGTGTGCGCCAGTCACTTTCAAAACTTGTGGATGACGAGCGCGAATTTCAGCCTCACGTGAACCCAAACAACCCGTGACAATAACTTTGCCATTTTTCGCCAACGCCTCGCCGATACTATCAAGTGATTCCTCCACTGCTGCATCGATAAAACCACAAGTATTCACAACGACTAAGTCTGCTTTTTCGTAGGTTGGCGAAATGGTATAACCTTCGGTGCGTAAGGTGGTCAAAATACGTTCGCTATCTACCAACGCTTTTGGACAGCCTAAACTAATAAAACCAATATGCGGTGCGCTCATCAAAAAAATCCATCAAAATCAATTAAAAATTAAGTATTATGCGCGGCATTATAGCACGCACAGAAAAATGATTTTTATCGGTAGCGGTGTTAGAATTCAAGCCATTACCTGAAACCCGTTGAATCCGCCGATGACGATTAACTCTCATTCTTCTCCTGCTGTAGAATTTAAAAGTAGTACCTTTTCAGTGCCAGTTTTAAGCCTTGCCAGTAACGATTTGATACTTATTGAACAGCTACTAAATGAAAAAGTGAAACTCGCGCCTGAATTTTTTAAACATTCGCCAGTTATCGTTGATTTGTATGAAGTGAACAAAAAACAATTGGTTTTAGATTTTGACGATTTAGTTAACGTCGTTCGCAAAGCGGGGCTATTTGTGATTGGGATTCGAAGCGGTAATGAACTTCAACAAACTCAAGCCATTGAATTGAGTATCCCAATAAATACAGCTCCGATGAGCGATGCGAAAGAAATTAAAACCAGTTCAAAAACGAAACAAAAACCGATTAAAGCACCAACTGGCGATGAATTTGTTGCGGATGATTCCACAACACTGATGATTACAAAGCCGATTCGTTCAGGGCAACGGATTTATTCATACGGTGATTTGATTGTTTTGGCACAAGTTGGCGCGGGAGCTGAAATTTTGGCAGAAGGCAACATTCACGTTTATGGCACATTGCGTGGACGGGCTTTAGCAGGCGTTCAAGGCAATACCGAGGCACGTATTTTTTGTTCTGATTTGCAAGCTGAACTCATTTCAATCGCTGGCAATTACAAAATTAGCGATGACATTCACGGGGCAGTTTCCAACATCCCCGTTCAGATTTATTTACAAAAAAACACCTTAGTCGTTAAACCGATTATTTAAAAAATTCTTTTGGAGGATATAAGTGGCACGAATTATTGTTGTAACTTCGGGTAAAGGCGGCGTAGGTAAAACTACCACGAGCGCGGCAGTTTCTATGGGCTTGGCGAAAAAAGGGCATAAAACCGTTG
>JAQTOX010000181.1 GCA_028713055.1 Methylococcales bacterium
CTAATTTTTTGTTCCATCATAATTGCGCTGTTCCGTGGTAATGCTGATTTAAAAATGTCATAGAATCGGGTTTGGTATAGCGAAAAAGTTGGTGCATTCCTGCGGTTTCGGTGAGTCGAAAAACATTTGGATATTGCATGACGAGTTGTTCAATGCGTGTGATGAGTGCATTTTCTGTCAGACGAAAAATACTGCCTAATGCTACGCCATTTTTTTCACCGTACATTAAAATTTCAGGTGGGATTGAAACGGCATTCGTTTGATTAAAAAGTTCATTCACTGCAAAACCAAAGACACCCAACGGTAATGTTTCCCGTGATGTCGCAAGTGAACGGTAATTTTTTCCATCCATACCACTAATTAAATTTAATGTAGTTAAAGGTGAATCTAAAATATCTTCAATATCTTTTGTGCGTAAGCGTGCGGGGCAATACATTCGTAAGATAAGCGCGATTTCTTGCCGAACAGTTTTTTCGGAGTGTTTTCTCGATAATTTATGGGTGACAAAATCGATTAACGCATTCGCCGTTTCATCACTGTTGAATTCGGGTTTGTGATAGCAATTAAAAAACCAATAAATCGCCGTTGAATATTCTGCATTTGTCGCAAGTTGCCAATGAATTAGCCACAACGTCGCGTCATCTTCTAAAAACGGATCAAAACCATTTTTAGCAAAAATCGCTGTACCAAGTTCGGTTGCATGATCTTGTTCATCAAGTAATTGTGTCGCGCGTAACCAATAGCGAATCGAATTCACCATATTTTTACCTACGCCTAACGTAATCGTTGCTTCGTCAGATTTGAAAATAGCATTATTTTCGGCGAAGGCTTGAAATCCTTTTGTTAGCCAGAAATAACGTAGCGCAAATGTTTCGTGTCGTCCAAAGGACGCTTTGTTTGGGTTTAATAATTTCATAAATGTGATTTTATTGGGGTGCAAATCTTGGTTTGTATGATTAAAGCCATGAAATCATGTCATCAAAAAGCAATTCACAAATTCGTTTAGTTCTAGCATCCACAAAAAATTTATCCCAGGGTAACCCCTCGTTTCCTCTATGTGCTAAGGGTGCCAAATGAGCAATATAGTTAGAACTGGTGGCTAATTGAAATAGCTTTGGTGGAATGGATTGAATGCCTTGCTTTTCAGCTAAATTTTTTAAATCAACTGAATTTGTAGGTGACAATGAAGTTAATGTGGAATAGTAAAAAACTTTTTCTGCCCATTCATCATATATCGAAGTATTCGCTGTTTTAGACAGTAACGTTAAATTCCCAATCATATCAACGACAGATGAGTTACCTGGATACAAGTTGTCGTCCAGCCGATACTGGGGATTTTGTGGTTTTGTTTGATTTGCGATATGTTCTATCTGCTCATAATCAGGTGAATACCATGTTTTGCAAGTTAGATATTGGCTCGAACCAGGCATCCCTCGATTCATCAATCCTTCATTTCCAAGTGTCTTATCGGGTGCTTTATCATGCGAAGTAACAAATAGAACAAATCGACATACTTTTCTGTTCATTCCATAGCCCAACCGACGAGCTGTTGCGTTACCTATCCATAATTTTTTTGAATTTTCGGTGCAATGAATATCAAAAATTTTCTTATCATTCAAAGCTTGTTTGAAGTGGTCTTTTACAAATGTTGAATTTTGATTATCGACACCGTTGAGCCATGAAAGATTTGCCTTTTTGTGGTTAAATAATTCCCTATAAATTCGGTCTGGGAAACCACTTAATGCCGAACTCCATAAAGTAAAAAAAGCTGCACAGGCTTTGCAAACCGATAAAAATTCGGTTGCTGCATTTTGTATATTCTTTGATTTTTGCGCTCTCAATAATTTACTGTAGAACAAGCTCAGTAAATTATGTGCCATAACGTGACTTGCATCTTTCAAATAAAAAATACACAAGGCGGCTAAATCGGCATCTCCGCTATCTAAGCCCAGTTGAATTAGATGACTAACTAACTTGAATGAATTGGCTGCCAATTTGGGTCGTCTCGTTATAACAATATGTGTCCAATACGAAGTTAAATCACTAAGCCAATGGATAAAATCCTCTTTTTGCGAATCCGTTTCACACTGATTATATGAATAAGTTAGCCAATCACGCTGTTCACTAAAACGCCTGCCTAATTCTTCACCATCAAAAACTAACGCCATCACTCTCAGCAAATCATCGGTTAGTTTTTCTTTAGTTGCTGATTTTGTCTGTTGGTTAAAAAAATTATCGGTTAAATCCAAATAAGCTTTTATTTGTGAATTGCCGTAATTCTCTCCCATTGAATGAACAACTTGAGGCTTAAAAACTTCGATAGCAGTTAAGGGGGTTCCTGTTGCATTGATTGATTGGAACATATCAAATGCTAAACTTTCAGTTGGACTTTCGATAACAGTTAAATATGTTTTTCTTAGTAAAAATGAAACAACAGCTAGAATTATAATAGCTCCGCCCACTAATTTTTGAGATTCAATATTTAACTGCTCTATATCTGAAATTGATATAGCTTGGTTAATTATTCCGTTTAGGGTTTTGTCATCTTGCTGAAGTATGAGCGATATATCTAACGATTCTTTTTCATTCTGTTCGATTGCATCTAGCCATTTATCAATGCGTTTTATATTTTCTTTTAATTTACTGTTTTGAATCGCATCGGTATTTATGGTTTTGTTGTCGATAAATTCTGCAATCAATCGCCCAATGTCGGATTTATAATAATCACTGTAATTACCTTTGAGCGTCCATTGATCAACAACCGGATTACAAAGACTATTGATAGCTCGAATAATGATAGGTTTCATGTTAGGGTTAACGTTCGTCTTGTTGATTGACGTACTATAAACCTCCTGAAGTTCCAATATTCGGTCATCGATGCTATTTGCAATAGAATCTATAATTTCATCATGCTGACCAAGTAATTTTGCGTTGATTTTTACTCTAACCAGCTCCAATCGTCGGCTAATTAAAATAGCTAGCACTGAAATTGTTGATATTCTTTGTTGTCCATCTATGACGTTGTAAATTTTTGTAATAAGTCCATTTGAATCAAAATGAACATTCATTTTTGGCTGTTTTTCTTCCCACAAAATAATCGATCCAATGAACCGTACATAGTCATCTTCAGTACAAATTTTTCTTACCCCATCTGAAAGGTCATCT
>JAQTOX010000073.1 GCA_028713055.1 Methylococcales bacterium
GATCTTGTGGGACACAATTTTTTTGAGATTTTGCGAAACAAATTGAATTGGAGCTACGAAAGTACCCGTAACAATACTAAGTGATTCCTGTAAAATCGAAACCTCCCTACTCACGAAAAATGGAATACCACGCATGACAATCCCTAAATACCGTTCAATTTTTTCACCTTCAACGGCACAGCAACGTAAAGAAAACTTCGATGATTACTGGGAATTTACCCAACAACATGGTGGAAAATTATTGGAAGATGACCGAGATTTAGTTATCAAACGCGCAAAACTCGAACATTTCAAAAATAATCCCGTTACCTTACGTAAACCGTTAGCTAATCCCGAAGCGTTTTATCGTAATTACGTCGAAATGCAGGACAAACCAGAATCGTTAGACAAGATGACGTTGATGTTGACGGGGATTTATAAGTTTGCACGACATGAATGGGTCGGTATTAAAGGCGCGTGGGATGTTGCACCGAGCATGGCAAATTGCAAGAATCTCGAAGATAGAATCAGCCGAATTCATTTAGCTGAAGAATTTTGCCACGTTCGTTTATTCGATGAAATGTTGAAAACGTGCGGTTTGGATAAAGTCGAGTGGGTGCCGTTATCGCCATGGAAAGAAAAAGTTTACGAACAATTTCCTAAATTTCCTGGCTTGTTAATTGACACACCTGCGTTTGTCACGGAATTGATGGGCGTTACGTTTTACTTTCATTTGCACCGTTTATTTGACGATGTACTTGCCGACGAACCTGAAGTGCGTGACCGTTTAAAAGAATTACTCGACGAAATCACCATTGATGAAATTGCCCATGTTGGACAACGTCGCAATTTTATCGGTAATGTGGGAATTAAAGTAGCGAAATGGCTAGTGAAACCGTTTTACACGATGTTTTTTAATGATATTCCAGAAGTCGCACAATTATTCGATGTGAAAAAAATGATTAAAGACGGCGAAGATTTTGATTTCAATGCCGTCCCCGATTACATGATTGCAAAAAGTTGGATTCCGTCTTATTGCAAAGTGTAAATTTTACATTTCCGCCATTGCTTTTCTAATCCACGCTTCGGCTTCTGCGTTAATCTCTGCCGCTTTGCGCCCTTTTGTTTCAATGGGCGCACCGATTTTCACCTTAATTGTTCCTGCATATTTGAAAAAACTGTAACGCGGCCAAAAATCTCCCGCGTTATGGGCAACGGGAATAACGGGATAACCGGAATGATGCGCTAACACCGAACCACCCGCGTTAAACGGTAAAACATCGCGCGGAGCAGCGCGTGTACCTTCAGGAAAAATTAAAACACAAATACCTTCGTTCAAGTATTGCGTGCCTTGTTTCACCAAACTTTTCAATGCGCCACGCGGATTACGTTTATCAATCACGATAGATTTCAACAACAATAATGACCAACCCCACAACGGCAAATAGAGCAGTTCACGTTTTATGACTGCTGATTGCGGTGGCAAAATCACGCGCAGAGCCAACGTTTCCCACGCCGATTGATGATTACTAAAAATAATTGCTGCTTGCTCAGGATTCACATTTTCTAATCCTTCGACTTCGTATTTCAAACCGACAGTAATTTTCATTATCCAAAGCATTAACATGCACCATAATCGCCCGAATTTGTAGCGAATTTCAAATGATGCCCAAAATAGCGCAAATAAAATTGTCGCTTCAATCGTGGCGGTAAAAAAAATACTGAAAAAAAGTAAACTAGAACCTAGATAGTTTTTCGGACGATTATCGACCGATGAGGAATTTTGCTGCGTCATATAAATTTTCAAAAATTAAAAGTGAAGTTAAAAGTTCGGGATTGTTTTGAAGCGTTTTTGTGCCATTGCCTGTTTTGACTAAAATCGGTGTTGAACCAACAGCTTGCGCGGCTTGAATGTCGCGTAATGAATCACCAATAAATGAAACTTTTGTTAAATCAACATCATAATCTGCGGCGAATTGTTTTAACAAACCTACTTTGGGTTTACGACATTCACACAAATCGCTGGTTTGATGAGGACAAAAATAAATAGCTTCAATCTTTCCACCTTCGAGTTCAACCGCATGGCGCATTTTGTCATGAATGGCATTTAATGTTTTTTCATCAAACAAACCACGCGCTAACCCAGATTGATTGCTGATAATTATCACTCGAAAACCATGTTGATTTAACAGTGTAATGGCTTCCAAACTGCCGTCAATTGGCAACCATTCGTCAGGCGATTTTATAAAGTTGTCCGAATCATGGTTAATTACGCCATCGCGATCGAGGAGAATATAACGTGTTTGCATGAATTAAAATTTGTAAGAAAGGCGCAACATCAATTCGCGTGATTCCGCCGGCAACGCGGGATGTGAACCATTAAATTGTTGAACATATTGATAACGCGCATTGAAAGCATCATACAACCCCAAACCGATTTCAAAACCTTTGATGGGCATATTTTGATAACGGAAATAAGCGTTGTAAATCCAATCCGGTTTGTAATGCGTCAATTCACTGCCGCTATAACCAAAACGGTCGCTAAAGAAAATAAGATTGTGATTGAATGATAAATCTTGTGTGAAATTAAACGTGTGATTAAGTGTCGCCTTATGCGTTGGAAAACCTAAATTCATATTCGGATGAATGACAACACCATTTTGATTGGTTGCTTGATAATAAGCTGAGGCGGTATTTCTGGCTGTTTGATAAAAAGAATAATTCAAATCAAACCGCCCCAGTATTGTATTTTTATATTTCAAACCCGTTTCCATTCCGTAAGTGCTTAATTCTTTGGAATTGACGTAATAATCATCAAGATTTTCGTCAAAGGAATAATTAAAAATATGATTAACTTGTGTATAAAAAACATTGCTGACAATTTCAAGATTATTCAATAACACATAACCCAATTCCATTTCATAGGAATGCGTCAATTCTGGTCTGAGATTGTTAACATGTCGACCCAACGCATTGTTTTGGTTATATTCCAGATTCATTTGGTAATCGCCACCGGTTGGTGCATGAAAAGCGTGGGTATAAAGCAATTTGTAATGAAATTTTTCGAACTGTTTCGTGAATGCTAAACGTGGCGCGAAGTTTGTGCCGAATTGACCGTAAGCATCAAAACGTAATCCTGCCAATATATCGACCCAACCCGTTTTATAAACGCCTTCAGCATAAGCTGTGTAATCAGTGAAAAGCGGCAAAGTACCTTTGAAATCTGAAACGATGTGCGAATAATCGTCCATTTTATAAGTGTTACCGAGCGCAAAATAACTGCCTGTTTCAGTTATCCACGTCGCTTTAATATCGAATTTATAATGATCGACCAGCACTTTTTCTTGTAATACTGGCGACGTTCCGTTGCTGTAATATTTCGATCGTTCCCACGGACTTTGTCTTGAAAAATCAAATTCCGAATTGACTTTAAAATTTGGATTGAACTCATGCTCGAAATTTAAATTTGCAGCGTAAGTGTTAAATTCATTTTTTAAATAAGTATTTTTAGCGGCTATCGCATCGGCAAACCCGTCAAGACTTTCAATGTTATATTCATCCGATAGCAAACGAATTTTAAAATCTTTGTATTTCAAACCCAGATTACCGTACAGGGACGCTAATTGACTGTTGTTTGCCATATCAAAAGAATTTTGGTGCGCATCAGTGTAAATGCGATCACTACGTTGTGATTCATTAGCCTTACCCGAAAAACTAACTTCTATCTCGTCGAAAATTTTACCTGCTGTGACATTGATATTTTTACGCGCTTCACCACGTTCAAAACGTCCATAATCCGTGGTAACGGCAAGTCCATCAGCTTGTTTTGCATTTTTGGTAATGATGTTAATCACACCCATTTCAGCAAAATTACCGTTCGTAATCGAACTCGAACCGCGAATAATTTCAATTCGATCAATATTTTCAATCGGGAAACGTCCGCCAAAAGCGGTTGTGCCAAAACGTCGCTCAGTTAGCATAATGCCATCGACAAACACCGACATTTTGCCTTCGTCGGCTTGAATACCTCGAATACCAACGCCGATTTCATTGGTCATATTTACGCCGAAAGTAAAACCTGGAATCAGTCGTAAAACGTCAACTAAATCGCGCGCGCCACTGGTTAGAATCTGCTCGCCACTAATCGAATTTACAATGTTCGCGGCTTCCTTGGTGCAAGCGGCTTGTTGTGACGCACCAAAAAAAATCGGAATTTCCATCAATTGTTCAATCGAAACATCTTCAACATCAAGATTTTTCATGTCCTTGCACGTTAAATTCTGTTCTGCACGAGCAATCCCACAGCCAAAGATAATCATGGCATAAATGATTATTTTTATCTGGCTGTGGTGGGTAGTCATTGATATTTACGCTTGCAATTTAGAAATATCCGCGCATGTTAAAAATTGTTCCGATAACAAATTGAGCAACGCTAACCGATTCGCGCGTAACTCTAAATCGTCACAATTCACCATCACACCATCAAAAAACGCATCAACGGGTTGTTTCAATTCAGCCAAACGATTTAACGTCGCTTGATAATCGCGTTTTTCAAGCAATGGTTGAATATCAGCAGCTGATTTTTGCGCCAGTTCAAGCAATTCAATTTCAACAGGTTCGACCAATTTGCCAACGGTTTGTGCGGCGGGAGATTCTGATTTTTTCAAAATGTTCAAAATTCGTTTATTTGCCGCCGCTAAACTTTCGGCTTCGGGCAATTGACGGAATGCTTTCACGGCTTGTAAACGTTGCATGAAATCCAATGGTTCTGTGGGATTTACGGCTAAAACGGCTTCAAATTCGTCAGCTGTAAAACCTTTGTCTAAGCAATAACCTTTTAGACGTTCCATAATGAAATTTGTAATTGGCTCATCGTAACCGCTAGGTTGAGGTACGTTTGTGCCCGTAGGTAATGGCGCGAGAATAGCTTTGACATTTTGGAAATGAGAAAATTTAACCAGTGCTGAAAGGTTTATGTTGATTTTGTTTTCAATCAAAATTCGTAACACACCCAACGCCGCACGTCGTAACGCATAGGGGTCTTTATCACCAGTTGGAATTAAACCTATAGCAAAAATACCTGTTATCGTGTCAATTTTATCAGCAAGAGCTACAACACAACCCACATCCGTTTCTGGAATCGCACCACCCGCTTGTTTGGGCAAATAATGTTCTTCAATAGCTTGTGCTACGATTGGATTTACACTATCTGCCAGCGCATAGTAACGCCCCATGATGCCTTGTAAATTGCCAAATTCGCCGACCATTTCGGTCATTAAATCGTTTTTCGCTAAAAAGGCGGCTTGGTCAGCTAATGTAACATCAGCATTTATCAACCGTGCTATATATTCAGCCACTTCTCTAATACGATTTACTTTTTGCGCGACCGTTCCCAATTTTTCTTGGAACACAATGGTTTCTAAACGTTCTGCAAAATCAGCAAGCGAATAACGGCGGTCTTGTTTCCAGAAAAATTCAGCATCCGACAAACGCGGCGTAACCACTCGTTCATTGCCGTCTTGAATTGAAGCGGGGCGCGTGCTTTCGATATTGCTGAATGTGATGAAATACGGACGCAACGACCCGTCGGCATTTTTCACAGGAAAATATTTTTGATTTTCCTGCATCGTGGTAATCAACACTTCGGCAGGCAACGCTAAAAAGCGTTCATCGAAATGCCCGGTAATCGGCACGGGGAATTCGTTTAACGCCGCAATTTCTTCGAGCAAATCTTCTTCGATATGCGCGATACCGTTCACAGCCGAAGCCGCTTTTTCGGCATCGGCGCGAATCTGATTTTTACGCACTTCAAAATCCGCAATCACTTTGCCTTGTGAAAATAAAATTTCCGCATAATTTTCAGGTTTTGCAATCGTAATCGCTTGCGGCGCGTGGAAACGATGACCGCGTGTTTGATTGCCCGTTTGCAAACCTAAAATTTCGGTTTCAATAATTTCTTCGCCATAAAGCAAAATCGCCCAATGCACAGGTCGAACAAATTCAGTTGCAAAGCTGCCCCAACGCATCCGTTTTGCAATCGGCAAGTTCGCAATGCTTTTGCGAATAATGTCAGGAATGATGTGTTGTGTGGTTTGCCCAGCAATTGTTTGCGTACACGCCAGCCATTCGCCTTTATCGGTTTTTAAACGTTCGAGTTGGTCGAATTCCACACCACAACTTTGCGCGAACGCGAGAGCTGCTTTGCTTGGTGTGCCATCTGCTTGAAAAGCCGCTTGCACCGCAGGACCTCTTTTTTGAACGGTTTTATCCGCTTGTGCGCCTTGCAGATTTTCAATGAAAACTGCTAAACGTCTTGGTGTGGCGTAACTTTTCACGCTTGAAAAAGCGAGTTCAGCTTCGTTCAAACCTGCCACGATGCCATCGGTTAAAGCATTGCTGAGTTTTAATAAGTTTTTTGGCGGCAATTCTTCTGAGCCGAGTTCAAATAATAAATGTTGGGTGGTCATTAGTTTGCTCCTTGCGTGTTTAACATCGGAAATCCTAAGGCTTCGCGGCGTGCGTAATAGGCTTCGGCAACGGCTCTTGAAAGCGTCCGAACTCGCAAAATATAACGTTGACGTTCTGTGACAGAAATCGCATGACGTGCATCGAGCAAGTTAAACGTGTGTGAGGCTTTCAACACCATTTCATACGCGGGCAATGGCAAATCAGCGGCAATCAATTTTTGGCACTCTTGTTCGTAAGTGTTGAAACACTCAAACAGAAAATCCACTTTTGCATGGTCAAAATTGAACGCTGACATTTCGACTTCGTTTTGATGAAACACATCGCCATAAGTGACTACGCCATGCGGCGTTTCTGTCCAAACCAAATCATAAACACTGTTCACGCCTTGTAAATACATCGCCAAACGTTCTAAACCGTAAGTAATCTCACCTGTGACGGGGCGACATTCCAGCCCACCGACTTGTTGGAAATAAGTAAATTGCGTGACTTCCATGCCATTGAGCCAAACTTCCCAACCCAAACCCCATGCACCAAGCGTTGGTGATTCCCAATTATCTTCAACAAAACGAATATCATGTTCGAGCAAATCAAAACCTAACCGTTTGAGCGAACCTAGATACAAATCTTGAATATCCGCAGGTGAGGGTTTGAGCATGACTTGGAATTGGTAGTAATGTTGCAAACGGTTGGGATTATCGCCAAAACGCCCGTCAGTTGGACGACGTGAAGGTTGAACATACGCCGCGCTCCAAGGCTCAGGGCCAATGGCGCGTAAAAAAGTCGCAGGATGAAATGTTCCCGCGCCGACTTCTAAATCCAGCGGTTGCAATAACACACAACCTTGTTCTGCCCAATAAGTTTGTAGAGCTAAAATTAGCCCTTGAAAGGTGGTTACTTTTTGATGAATTATTGACACGATATTGACCAGTTGAAACGATAAAAGGGGCGAATTATAGCCGAAAACAAGTGCGCTAGTAGCGAAATGCATCACAGTTTTCGCCTTGTATGTTGTTAATAGTGCTGTAATAATGCGGCTATCGAAAACGTGGGTGAGTGGCTTGAAAAATTATGTTTGATGTTGGATTTTCAGAATTAGTGATGGTGGGATTGGTTAGCTTATTGGTGATAGGACCTGAGCGTTTGCCAAAAGTAGCGCGAGTAGCCGGTTTTTGGATAGGTAAAATTCAGCAAATGATTGCCAACGTAAAAGTGGAAATCAGTCAGGAATTGCACGCTGAAGAAATTCGGCAATTGCTCAAAGAAAATGAAAGTATGGCGTATTTGAATGACGAAAAAATACCGCCGTTGAATTCACAGTTAGATCCACTTTCGGCTGAAATTTTAAATCAAAAATCGCATCAATCTCATGAATAAAACGTATTCCGCTGAGTTGCCGTTTATTACGCATTTGATCGAATTGCGTAATCGGTTATTGCATATCGTGTTGTGTATCGCGTTTTTAGCTTTGCCGTTATCGATGTATGCCAACGATATTTACGCACTTATGGCAAAACCGCTCATGGCGCATTTGCCGCAAAATAGCACGATGATTGCCACAAATGTCACGTCGCCGTTTATGACTCCGTTTAAACTATCGTTGGTGACAGCGGTGTTTTTGTCGGTGCCATTTATTCTGCATCAATTTTGGGGATTTCTCGCTCCCGCGCTTTATAAAAATGAACGCAAAGCTATTTTCCCGTTGTTAATTGCCAGCACGATTTTGTTTTATTGCGGTGTAGCATTTGCGTATTTTGTGGTTGCGCCGTTGGTATTAGGATTTTTTACTGCTGCCGCGCCGACGGGTGTAGCGGTAATGACCGATATTGAAGCCTATTTGGATTTTGTGCTGACCTTATTTTTTGCGTTTGGTGTATGTTTTGAAGTTCCTATTTTTACAATTGTTGCCGTGTGGTCAGATTTTACAACAGTCGAAAGTTTGACCGAAAAACGTCCGTATGTGATTGTTGGTGCGTTTGTAATCGGGATGTTTTTGACGCCACCCGATGTGTTGTCACAAACGTTATTGGCTGTACCGATGTGGTTATTGTTTGAAGTCGGTTTGTTGTTTGCACGGCTGAAAATGCGAGCAGTGAAAAGCAGTGAAGTTATTGCGCCAGCGAAAGTCAAAAAACGTCGATTAAAACCTAAAAAATAAACATTCGAGAATTCATCATGAAAAAAATACTTTTACTTAGTGCATTTTTTTTACTTTCAGGCTGTGACACAGAAGAAAAAACAGAACCCGAAGAAAGGGTCACAGTACACATTGAACAACGAAACGGAATTGCTTATGAACAGAATGCGGATAAACCATTTACTGGTGTTTTTGAGGGATATTACCGTAACGGTTACAAAAAAGCAGAGATTCATTTCAAAGATGGCAAACAGCACGGTACGGCGAAAATGTGGTATGAAAATGGACAGCAAAGTAATGAAGCCAATTTTTATGACGGTAAACTTGAAGGATTAGCAACAGAATGGTTTCGTGATGGTCGCAAAAATAAAGACCGTATTTTTCGAAATGGAAAGTTAACGGGTTCGCTGGATTGAATATGACTGATTTCACCGCTTTAAATATCGCTATTCTCACGGTTTCTGATACACGTATTGAAGAGAATGACACTTCGGGCGCACTTTTAGTTGAACGTATTACTCGCACAGGACATTTGCTTGCGGATAAACAAATTGTGCCAGACAACATTTATCAAATTCGCGCTACCGTGTCGCAATGGATTATCAACGAAAAAATCGACGTAATTATTAGCACGGGCGGCACGGGTGTAACGGGGCGTGACGGTACACCCGAAGCCATTGCACCGTTACTCGATAAAGTGTTGGATGGTTTTGGCGAAACATTTCGTTGGCTGTCTTATGCCGAAATTAAAACGTCGACTATTCAATCTCGTGCCATTGCTGGCGTGGCAAATGGAACGTATATTTTTTGTTTACCTGGTTCAAGTAGCGCATGTCGCACGGCATGGGATGAAATTATTCAACCCCAGCTCGATTCACGCACGCGCCCCTGCAATTTAGTTCAACTTATGCCTCGACTTTTGGAAAAATAATTATGCCTTCTGTTTTTTTATTTCTTGGTGCAGCCTGTGCGTTTATTGGCGTGGCGATGGGGGCATTCGGCGCACATGGTTTGAAAACCATGATTAGTCCCGAATTACTCACGGTTTATCAAACTGGCGTGACTTATCAAATGTGGCACGCTTTCGGACTAATTGCGATTGCCTTAATGCAGCAACACGATGCACAATCAAAACTGCTGAAATGGGCAGGTGCATTGATGTTTTTAGGGATTATTTTGTTTTCGGGTAGTTTGTATTTATTGGCGATTTTGAATTTACCCGCACTGGGGGCGATTACACCGTTAGGTGGCGTGAGTTTTTTAATTGCGTGGTCATTGTTGATTATTTTTTCTGGCAAAAAATCGACGCATCATCGATATAGAAAATCATCGCGTTATTAACTTTTTTAGGATTATTCAAAATGGAACTTAACACACTGACGCATCAAGTCATTGCCTTAGCTGGAATCGCACAAGCGGCGGCGTTGGTACAGCAATTAGCCACAACTGGAAAAGCCAATGAACAAGCCCTTGAAACCACGTTAGGCAGTTTACTTAAAACGGAATCTGACAGCGTGCTAGATGTTTATGGTAACAATTTAGCAAACCTGAAAATGGGACTAACGCACCTTGCCACACAACTTACGGGCTATGAAATCACTTATCAAGATGAGGCGCGTTATGCCGCTTCAATGGTGTTTTTAGAACAACAATTAAGTGATCAAACGGCAATGCTTAAAACAATTTCAGTCGGGCTTGAACGTGCTAAAGCACAAACTGAACATTTTGATTTGTTACATGAAAACGTCTTGGCAAATTTGGGCGACACTTATTTGCAAACAGTAAGTAAATTACAGCCGCGTATTATGGTGAATGGTGTACCGGATTATTTATCACGCACCGAGACGGCAAATAAAATTCGGGCGTGTTTATTAGGTGGAATTCGGTCAGCAATGTTGTGGAAACAGTGTGGCGGACGACGTTGGAAATTTTTGTTATTTCGCAAAAAAATCCAAGTCGAAACACAACGCTTACTCGCGTTAATCTGAAAAAACAGCGGTATTTGACGCTTTCAATTTATCCAATGCCGTCGTATTAAATTCATTAAATGTATCGCCTTGCTGTTCAATAAAAAGGGCAGCAATTCCAGCCTGATTCGCCGCTTCAATTCCTTTTTCGCGTCCTAAACATAACAGTGCAGTGTCCCACAATTCTGCTATTGTCGCATCATCATGAAAAACAGTAACCGAAACAGTTTGATGACTCACTGGACTGCCCGTTTTTGCATCTAAAATGTGGCTGTATCGCTTACCATCCGAATCAAAAAAATGTCGATACGTTCCCGAAGTCGTAACCGCAAAGGGTTCTGAACGATTGATGGTGATAATTTTGTGCATTGAACGTTCACTTGATAACGGTTTTTCTAATGCGACACGCCACATTGAACCATCTGGTTTTTTACCGCGTGTTTGCAATTCGCCACCAATTTCAACCAAATAATTATCCGCACCTTCTCTTTCCAAAATTTTCGCAATTTGTGAAACGCTATAACCTTGTCCAATAGACGATAAATCCAGTTTTAAATTTGGAATACGTTTGCGGAAATGGGTCAAATCAGTCGTTTCTAATTGCGAAAAACCAACTTGTGTTAACGCCTGTTGAAGTGCGATAGGTGTTGGTTTTGTTAAGGATTCGCCTTTAAATCCCCACAAATCAAACAATGGTTTAATCGTCAAATCGTAACACCCGTGACTGGCTTCGCTGACGAGGCGTGTTTTTTCGATTAAATCAACAATTTCAGCTCCAATTTCTTGCGGTTCTGTACTATTGAGGGCGTTGAATTTCTCAATCACCGAATCGTCACGATAATTCGATAATTGTTCATCAAGTCGTTTCAATTCGGTATCAACAGCTTGTTGTAGCGTAGAAGTATCAACGTTTTTCTGTGTTGACCAAAAACTGATGTGATACGTTGTGCCTTGTGTGTAACCTTCAAATTTTTGTACAGGTTTTGCTTGTTCACAACTGGTTAAAAGGAAGATTAGAGCAAATCCCCCAGCCCCCTTCAAAAAGGGAATTTTTAAATCTCCACCTTTTTGAAGGGGGGCAGGGGGGATTTGCTTTAGATATAAATTCATCATTTACTACTCCATCATGAAAAAACGTGGCTAGATTAAATACAAACGTTTTTGATCGCGGCGACGTTTGACTTCCCACACACAAAATAATGAAGTTGCCGCCGCCATCATGACGTAAATCGCAATTGGATAATTTGAGCCAGTGCCGGTAATTAAAGCCGTAATTAACATTGGCCACGTGCCGCCAAAAATCGCAGCAGCTAAATTGCACGCCAATGACATTCCAGTGTAGCGCGTGCGTGCTGGAAAAATTTCAGTGACCAACGTTGGAATCGGTGCGATATAAAACGCGATAATGCTAGCAAAAACGATTTGTGAAATCAGCGCAAATGTGAAAGTTTGATAATTTAAAAAATAAACGTAAGGAATCGCAAATAACAAATAACACACCGTAACAATTTTCATCAGACGTTCACGGTTTCGAGTGTCGCACAAAATTGCAGAAATCGGCGCACAAACCATCATTACGCCTAAGACAATCAAATAAATGGTGAGCGCGTCAGCACTGCTAAAGTGCATGAATTTCACCATAAAACTGGGCATAAAAACGGTTTGAATATAAAACGGAATCGTCACCGCTAAATAAAGTCCAACGCCTAATAAAACTTCTTTGTAATTATTCTTAAACGTTTCGCTAATCGGTGATTCTGAAACATGACCGGCTTCTTGTGCTTCAATAAAGACAGGGCTTTCGTTTAATTTCGTCCGAATATACAACCCGAAAGCCAATAAAAAATCCCAAAATAAACGGAATGCGCCATCCAAACGTATCAAAATCTTCGGGTGATATAACTTTCGCCAACACCGCCGAAATCATCGTACCGAAAAATAAACCCATCAACATACTAATCATCGACAAACTGCCGACGCGATTTTTATTGGCAGGTTTGGCGTGTTCGACTAAATACACGATTGAATCGCCGAATTCACCGCCGATGGCTACGCCTTGAACCAAACGAATAATTGTCAACAAAATCGGTGCGTAAATGCCAATCATGGAATAAGTCGGTAATAA
>JAQTOX010000074.1 GCA_028713055.1 Methylococcales bacterium
CAAGGAAATTCCTCTCTTAATCGGCTAATCCTCATGAATAAGTATCCTGACAGTTCGCATCAGTGGAAACGGGAATATCGAAGCGATTCAAGTTTAGTACACCTTTTGAACGAGTTTATCTGCCGAGTAGGCAGCTTAGAAAGATGAACTTCACCGAGGCGCAATTACTCAATACGCTGGCGATGCTCACGTTTCCACTAATGCGAATTAGTGCCATGTTTGTGTCAATGCCTGTCATAAGTGTTCACGCGGTTCCTGCTCAAATTCGCGTTATTTTGACCGGTGCAATTGCGTTCATTGTCATGCCGTTGTTGCCACCATTGCCACAAGTCGAGATGTTGAGTTACACGGGAATGATGATTGGCGTGCAGCAAGTGGCGATTGGCATCACGACAGGCTGTATTTTGCAATTGGTTTTTGCGGCCGTTATTTTTGCTGGACAAGGCGTAGCATACGGTATGGGTTTAGGTTTCGCATCGATGGTCGATCCGCTCAATGGTCAACAAGTACCAGTTATTTCGCAAATTTACATGATTAGCACAACACTGCTTTTTTTGAGTTTAGATGGACATTTGTTACTGATTCAATTGTTGGTGGATAGTTTTACGTCATTGCCAATTGGCGAATCGTTGAGTACAAATGATGTCTGGGCGATTATTTCGTGGAGTAGTCAAATGTTCTCAGACGGTTTATTGCTGTCGATGCCTGTGATTATTAGCTTGTTGTTGGTAAACGTGATTTTTGGTGTTGCCTCAAAATCTGCGCCGCAATTACAGATTTTTTCGGTCGGCTTTCCAATCACGTTAATGCTAGGCATTTTACTGATTTGGTTAACATTGCCAGATATGTTGGCGTTGATGCCCGATATTTTGGATGATGGTTACGATTTGATTAAACAATTACTGCGCTTAAATTAGGTTATGGCTGAAGATTCCGGACAAGAAAAAACCGAAGAACCCACACAGAAACGGCTGACTGATGCTCAAAAGAAAGGTCAAATTGCGCGGTCGCGGGAACTCAATACATTTGTGATGCTGATTGTCAGTGCGTGGTTGCTGACTTCACAAGGCGGACAAGTCGCGCAGGGTTTAATCACGATGATGAAAAACAATTTTCATGTGTCCCGCGATGTTATTTTTGAACCGCAAACGACAATCGTGTTTTTTAAACAAGCTATGAAAGATGGTTTGTTACTTATTGTGCCACTGATGGCGATTTTAACCGTCACCGCCATTATTGCCCCCATCGCATTAGGCGGTTGGATTTTTAATATGGAATCAATAGCACCTAAATTCGACAAGCTCGATCCAATTAAAGGCTTGCCCAAATTATTTTCCCTGAATGGCTTAGTCGAGTTACTCAAAGCCTTACTCAAAATCACGCTCGTCGGTCTCATCGGCTGGTTATTGTTCAATTCTATTTTTGCGGAATTATTAGGCTTAAGTTCTGAACCTATGGAACAAGCTGTGATTCACGCGGTTAATCTCATTGCTCACAGCTTTTTGATTTTAAGTGGCGCGTTAATTTTGGTTGCGGCGATTGATGTGCCGTATCAATTGTACAAACACAGCCAAGACTTAAAAATGTCACTGCAAGAAATCAAAGATGAAATGAAAGAATCGGAAGGTAGCCCCGAAATTAAAGGGCGTATTCGCCGTACACAAATGGAAATGGCGCAAAATCGTATGATGCAAGAAGTACCGAATGCTGACGTGATTATCACCAATCCAAGCCATTACGCAATTGCGTTGAAATATGATCAGGCTTCGGGCAATGCGCCAATTTTAATTGCGAAAGGTATCGATTTAATCGCGGCTCAAATTCGTAATATCGCCATTGAAGCCGATGTTCCACTCGTTGCCGCACCACCTTTGGCGCGGGCTTTATATTATTCAACCGAATTAGATAACGAAATTCCACAAGGTTTATATTTAGCGGTGGCGCAAGTATTGGCGTACATTTTTCAGCTAAAAGAAGCCTATAAAACGCACGGCACGAAACCTGCACCGCCAAAAGATATTAAAGTGCCGTCCGAATTTAAACAGGAATAACCGCGTTATGGATTTAACTAGATTCAAAGCCCTTTTGGCGATGCTTGGCAAAGCCGAGTTAGGTGCGCCATTTGTTATTGTCGTGATTTTATCGATGATAATGCTGCCATTACCGGCATTTTTACTCGATATTTTCTTCACATTTAACATTTCTTTTTCGCTGATTATTTTATTGGTGGTTGTCTACACGTTAAAACCGTTAGATTTTGGCTCATTTCCAACCGTCATTTTGTTGGCGACCTTGTTACGATTGGCGTTAAACGTCGCATCAACGCGCGTCGTTTTACTTGAAGGACATAAAGGTGGCGATGCAGCGGGGAAAGTCATTGAAGCCTTTGGCGCGTTTGTTATTGGTGGTAACTTTGCCGTGGGTTTGGTCGTATTTACCATTTTGGTCATTATCAACTTTATGGTTGTCACAAAAGGCGCAGGACGGGTTGCTGAAGTCGGCGCACGTTTTACGTTAGACGCCATGCCTGGCAAACAAATGGCGGTCGATGCAGATTTAAACGCTGGTTTAATTACCCAAGATGAAGCGCGTTTCAGACGTGCAGAAGTCGCAATGGAAGCGGATTTTTACGGTTCAATGGACGGTGCGAGTAAATTCGTGCGTGGCGATGCAATTGCCGGGATTATCATTTTGTTTGTAAACATGATTGGTGGCTTGTGTATCGGTATGTTGCAACATGATTTGAGTTTTGCCGATGCGGGCGAAAAATATGTGTTGTTGACCATCGGTGACGGTTTGGTTGCGCAAATTCCATCGTTATTACTGTCCACAGCGTCGGCGTTAGTGGTAACGAAAGTTGGCGCAGGCACACAAAACATCGGTCAACAAGTTAGCGCACAATTATTTGAAAATCCAAAAGCCTTGATGATTACGGGCGGTGTGATTGGTGCGTTAGGGCTAATTCCAGGCATGCCAAATTTGGTATTTTTATTGTTGTCCTCTGCTTTGTGTGGGTCGGCGTACTTCATTGATAAACGTCGTAAACAAGCGGCAATTGACGCATTGACCATCAAAAAACCTGAAATATCACAAGCTCCTGCTGAAACTCGTGATTTGAGTTGGGAAGACGTAATGCCTGTCGATATTATCGGTTTAGAAGTAGGTTATCGATTGATTCCGTTGGTAGATAAAAACCAAGGTGGGCAGTTGATGGTGCGGATTAAAGGCGTGCGGAAGAAACTTTCGCAAGAATTGGGCTTCTTAATTCCGTCTGTTCACATTCGAGATAACTTAGATTTAAGTCCGACGACATATCGGATTTCATTGATGGGTGTAACAGTTGGTGAAGCGGAGATTATTCCCGAAATGGAAATGGCGATTAACCCTGGACGTGTGTTTGGTGAATTAGTCGGCAAAGCCTGTAAAGATCCGGCGTTTGGTTTGGATGCGGTGTGGATTGAACCCAATCAAAAAGATTACGCACAAACAATGGGTTATACCGTCGTAGATTCAGGAACAGTTGTGGCGACGCATTTAAGTCATCTATTGCAGTCTCACGCGCATGAATTGTTGGGCTACGAAGAAACGCAACGAATGCTTGATAACTTGGCGAAATCTGCGCCGAAATTGGTCGAAGATTTGTCGCCGAAAACGTTGCCTCTAGGCGTAGTAACGAAGGTGTTGCAAAACTTATTGATTGAGCAAGTTCCTATTCGTGACATGCGGACGATTGCCGAAACTTTGGCGGAGTACGGCAGTAAAAGTCAAGATACCGACATTTTGACCTCTGCAGTAAGAACTGCATTAGGACGTTTAATTATTCATGAAATTACCGGCTCTGCCGATGAATTGACAGTGATTACCTTAGATAGTGAGTTGGAACAGATATTGCAGAAATCCCTGCAAACGGCGAGCGAGAATGGTACCGGCGTTGAACCGGGGCTTGCAGATCAAATGCACGATTCATTGCAGGAGAACACGCAGCAAATGGAAATAGATGGACAGCTACCTATATTGTTAGTTTCTTCTTATATCCGCCCTTGGTTATCACGCTTCGTTCGTCATTCGATTCCGAATTTACATGTTTTGGCATACAACGAAATTCCTGCGGATCGGCAGGTAAAAGTCATTGCAAATGTCGGACGGCGCACTAACTAGATTTAAGGGAAACTAAGGACTTCTAATGAAGATTAAACGCTTTTTTGCAGAAAACATACGACAAGCCATGCAGATGGTACGCGAGGAATTAGGCGCAGATGCGGTCATTATGTCCAATCGTGCAGTAGACGGCGGTGTTGAGATTGTTGCCGCACGCGATTTTGATGAACAAGTCGTACGTTCTAAAAGTACACCGCATGGCGACAATCAACCCGATTTTTTCAAACCCTCTCAATCTTCACAACACGTTAAAAAAGTCGACTTACCCGATTTTCAAGCTGAAAAAAATCGTTTACACGTCATTAGCAGTCCCCGCAAACAAGAAGATAATGTTTTTGGCAATAGCACCGCTAAACGCGGCATTGATCAATATGTCGGTTATGCTGAAAAAGTGCAGTTGCGCGGTAATCCAGATGCAATGAAACATAGCTTTGGTAAAGAACCTGCTCGTTCGCAAACGACAACGCAACCGTATTCTGCGCCGTCGATTATGATTAAAGTGCCAAAGAAAGCGAAGCCTCAACCAACACCACAACGTGAACCACTTCACCGCGAGCAAATGCCGCAACGTGAATCGGTATACCGCGATGAACCAATGCGACGTGAACCGGCTCAGCAACGCGAATCAATGTACCGTGACGAACCCCGTCGTGAACAAATTCCACAACGTGAAACGTATCGCGAACCCCCACAATCACGCGAAGCCATCATGCCACAAGCACGTGACACGCAAGCTGAAGTGCGTACCGAAGCACGTGATTTACGTCAACATTTTCGCGACGATTATCAAGATGAGTTTGACGAATTTTTAGAAGAAGCGGTTCAAGAAATGTACACCGCGCCAAAACGTGAACCTGTGCGTGTTGAACCCGTCATAAATGAAATACCTGAATTGCCGCCATCTCCCATTATTGAAGAAAAAGAAAGTCCATCGGAAAAACTATTATTGCAAGTAACGAAAGAATTGAAATCGTTACGCAATACAATGGACAGCAAATTATCCAGTATCAATTTTGCACGGCATTCTCAAAATCCAAATTCCACACCGATTCGTAGCGAATTATTGCAAAAATTAGCCCGAATGAGTGTGTCAAAGAAGTTAAGTATCAAAATTGCTAATCGTTTTGCTAATCACACTAATTTCGACTTTGTATTTACGCAAGCACAAGAATTACTCGCCAAAGTTCTGCCGTTGGCAACAGACGATTTACTTGAAACGGGCGGTGTTATCGCACTCGTGGGTCCAACAGGCGTGGGTAAAACCACTAGCGTGGCTAAACTTGCGGCGCAATTCACGCTAAAACATGGCGCAAATCAAGTTGCTTTAATTACGACAGATAATTACCGTATTGCCGCGCATGAACAATTAAATACTTACGGACGCATTCTTAACATTCCAGTGCGGATTGCCTCGAATGCAGGGGAACTGAGACAGTTAATTCACAATTTTTCTGATAAAAAACTCATTTTGATTGATACCGCTGGTATGAGCCAACGTGATATGAAATTGATTGAACAAATTAACACATTAAAAGAAAACGATTTAGCCGTTAAATCTTATCTCGTCATGTCGGCGGCAACAGAATATAAGGCAATGAATGAAATCATTGATGCGTTCCATTTATTCAAACCACAAGCCGTAATTCTAACTAAACTTGATGAAGCCGCAACAATAGGTTCTGCGTTGTCTTCGCTTATTGAACACAATTTACCTCTATCTTTTATTACTAACGGTCAACAAGTCCCCGAAGATATGCGTCATCCGAGTGCGAGAGAATTAGTCGCTCAATGCGTTGCTGAATTGGATATTGAAGACGACGATTACGAAGAAAATAACGAAGCATGGGTGGCTCAAGGTTATGCTTAAACAACTAGATCAAGCGGCAGGTATTCGCAAAATGAACAAAAGTAAACCCGTGCGAGTGATTGCCGTTGCCAGTGGTAAAGGTGGCGTAGGGAAAACCAATATCTCTGTAAACGTCGGCATTTCTTTAGTGCAAATGGGACAACGCGTTGTTTTGATGGATGCGGATATGGGATTGGCGAATGTCGATATTTTGTTGGGCGTTTATCCAAAATACAATTTGTCACACGTTTTAACTGGCGAAAAAACGCTTGATGAAATTATGGTGACGGCTCCATCGGGCTTGAAACTGATTCCGGGAGCATCGGGTATTCAAAAAATGACTGAGCTTTCGACGATTGAACAAGCTGCTGTGATTCGTGCATTCAGTGAAATTGATCAGCAAATTGATGTACTCATTGTTGATACAGCGGCGGGGATTTCATCGAGTGTGGTGAATTTTTCTCGGGCATGTCAGGAAATTATCATTGTGGTGTGTGACGAACCGACTTCGCTTACCGATGCCTATGCGTTTATCAAATTATTAAATCGTGATTACGGCTGTAATAGTTTTCATATCATTACGAATATGGTGCAGTCGGTGCAGCAGGGCAAAGCGTTATTTCAAAAGCTCAATAAAGTAACAGACAATTATTTGGATGTAACGTTGCAATTTGTCGGGGCGATTCCTTATGACGAGTATTTGCGTCAATCGGTACAAAAACAAACGCCTGTGGTTTTAGGTTTTCCACGCAGTAAATCTGCCCAGGCAATGAAAGCCATTGCAATGAAAATCGATAACTGGCCCCTAAAAACCCAAGCGGGTGGTTATATCGAATTTTTCATTGAACGCATGGTCAAATACGCACAAAAGGATGTCGCATGAACGTACAAATACCCTATTCGCCAAATCTGATTGCTCCTACATTACATCCTCCGGTTTCGCCACGCTTGATTAACCGAAAATTAAATGTTATTCGTCATGCCATTCATGCCGTTCAAAAACAGACGGGACGAGCAGAAAATAAAGATGTTGCCGCTTATTTGGGCGTGACGCTTAGTGAGTACAACGATATTTTGCAAGATGCAAATACTTATCGCCTTTTCAACTCAAAACAGGAGGTTTCATGAGCGCAGTAGCCATGTACAGTTCCGTTCAAATTGGCAACATTGACGCGCAAATTATGCAACATGCGCCATTGGTCAAACGTATTGCTTACCACTTGTTGAGTAAATTGCCAGACACCGTTCAAGTTGATGATTTAATTCAAGCCGGAATGTTGGGTTTATTGGAATCGATGAAAAATTACGATGCTAGCAAAGGTGCAAGTTTCGATACTTATGCTGGCATTCGAATTCGAGGTTCGATGCTTGATGAGGTGCGCCGTTGTGATTGGGTGCCTCGTTCGGTATATAAAAAATCGCGGATTATTAGTGATGCTATTCGTATTTTGGAAAATCAAACTGGATGTGCCGCAAAAGACAGTGATGTTGCCGAATACTTAGGTCTGAGCCTTGACGAATATTATCGTATTTTGCGTGATTCAAGTAATTGTCGGGTGTTCAGTATTGAAGAATTAGCACAAACTGGTGATAATTACCTTGAAGAGTCTTCGGGCGTATCAGAAGCACCATTAGAAAGTGTCACTCGTGAAAACTTTCAACGCGCTCTCAGTGCAGCAATTGCTAGTCTACCTGAACGCGAACGACTGATTATTTCGTTGTATTACGATGAAGAATTGAATTTACGTGAGATTGGGCAAATTTTAAATCTTACGGAATCTCGAGTTAGTCAAATCAGTTCTCAAGCAGTGTTGCGATTACGCTCTCGACTTAGCGGCTGGATAGATAATGATTAACGCTTAACACGTTATGCCGATATGGTCAGCGTGTTAATTACGCAAAGGACATAACGCATGGATATTTTAAGCATTGTTGGAGTAATCGCTGGTATAGGTGCGATTCTAACGGGTATGACATTGGAAGGCGGGGAAATTGGCTCATTGCTAAATTTACCCGCCTTTATTATTGTATTCGGCGGAACGATTGGTGCCGCTTTATTGCAATCCCCCGTTAAATTAGTCATGAAAGCATTAAAAATGTTGTCATGGATATTTCGACCGCCCACGATGGACTTGCGCGAACAACGTGAAAAAATTGTCGGTTTAGCAATGTTGGCACGTAAAAATGGTTTGTTGGGTCTTGAGCCGCAAATTGACATGGAAGAAGATGAATTCATCAAAATGGGATTGCAGTTGTTGATTGATGGTTGTCAGCCTGCAACGTTGCGTTCAATGCTAGAGCTTGAATTATCTGCAATCGAGTCTAATGAATTACAAGCCTCGAAAGTATTTGAAGCGATGGGCGGTTATGCACCGACAATTGGAATTATTGGCGCAGTTTTAGGCTTGATTCACGTTATGCAAAATTTAGCGAGTCCTGCTTTGTTAGGTGCGGGGATTGCGACAGCTTTTGTGGCAACTGTTTACGGTGTCGGCTCTGCCAATTTAATCTTTTTGCCGATTGCGAATAAACTCAAAACTCAAGTATTAGCAATGAGTCAGGGGAGAGAAATGCTGATTGAGGGTTTTAATTCCATTGCAATGGGGGAAAATCCACGCATTATCGAAATCAAACTTAGCAGCTATGTGAATAATTGATTATGGCACGCCAAAAAAGAAGTAAAGTTGAAGATGCTCATAACACCGATCGATGGATGGTGTCTTATGCTGACTTTGTGACCTTGTTATTTGCGTTTTTCGTGGTGATGTATTCAATTTCGTCAATTAACGAAGGAAAATATAAAACGTTATCAACTTCGTTGTCGGACGCTTTCATGTCAAATGAACGTGATGCCGTTCCCGTTAAAATTTTCGAGCAACCCCCCACCATTGCAGAACCGCTACCCTTAGAAAGTGAGCCTTATGCCGAAGTGGAACAACGCCGCGAATTAAGTGAAGCTGTTTTACAAGAGCGTGAAAAACTCAATAATGCGTCAAAGCAATTTGAAGACGTGTTATCACCGATGATTAAAGAAAATTTGGTATCAGTGAAAAAACACGATTTTTGGGTTGAATTGCAAATGAGTAGCGAGTTACTTTTCACGAGCGGTAGCGATCAGTTGTCTAAAAGAGCGGCGGATGTTTTGAAAACAATTTCTTTAGTTCTTGCGCCATTGCCAAATGCAATCAGCGTTGAGGGCTATACTGACAACGTTCCGATTGAAACTGTAATTTTTCGTTCGAATTGGGATTTGTCTTCGGCTCGAGCTACGAGTGTTGTACACGAATTGATTAAAGCCGGTATTGACCCATTACGTTTGTCAGCGACAGGTTATGGAGAATATCATCCAGTTGCCGATAACAGTGACGAAAAAGGGCGTTTTCAGAATCGACGGGTTACTTTGGTAATCACTTCACTAGCTTTTTCACGTTATGGTGCAAGCGATGAAGAACGCGCTAAATTGTTGAATTTACAGTCTTCTAGCACACCGATTAAAAAACCCTGACGCACCATGACACAAGTGGGGGCGACAATCCGGAGTCAATCATGTTAGAAGTTCAAGCCGTTACCCCCACTTATCCTGTTTTCAAAGCGAAAAAAATTCACAAAGATGAATATCGCACGCCTAACAAGCCGCATCGAAATAATCCGAGATTAGAAGAACACGAGGAAGAACAGGATGATTCACCTAGCCAACACATTGACGAACGTGTCTAATGATTTCGTGTTAATGGGCTTTAGCATTATATCGATTGCTTTTATAGCGACACTTTTTGCGGTATTTTGGTTAAGTCGTTTAGTTTTGAAGTTGAAACGCGAATGTGCGAATTTGACTGCAATAGTAGATGGCAACAAGAATGACATTTATGGGTTGTGTTCTGCGGCATTGACTGTGAACGAAAATACTGCGACCACACATGAACAATTGCATGAGTTAAAACAACAGTTGGCACACATTGTCGAGAAAATGAACGAATTACAAAATGAACTACAACAAAACGATTTTTTGAACAGTCCCTACAACGTGGATATTCGAAAAATTCGTGATGGTGCCAGCGTCAAAGAATTGATGCGCCAATCTGATTTAAGTTATGACGAAGCGGCGTTGCTGATTCGTTTACACGGTGGCAAAGCCTGATTAACTAAGTACAAGCGTTAGTTTGTACCCTAAAAAAACTTGAGAGAAAACATTGTGAGTGAAGACAACAAAAGCGGTTTAAATTACAAAGATGCGGGCGTGGACATTGTGGCTGGAAATGCCTTAGTTGAACGTATCAAACCGATTGCGGCAAGAACTCGTATTCCTGGTGTGATGGCGGGGTTAGGTGGTTTTGGTTCTTTGTTCGAGTTGCCATTAGATCGTTATAAAAATCCTGTTTTAGTTTCAGGTACTGACGGTGTCGGCACAAAATTAAAATTGGCAATTGATTCGGGTATTCACAACACCGTTGGCATTGATTTAGTGGCGATGTGTGTAAACGACATTATTGTGCAAGGCGCAGAACCGCTATTTTTCTTGGATTATTTTGCGACAGGAAAATTAGACGTGAACACCGCCGCCGCCGTAATTGAAGGTATTGGAAAAGGTTGCGAACTTGCGGGGGCAGCGTTAGTGGGAGGAGAAACCGCAGAAATGCCGAATATGTACGCTGACGGCGATTACGATTTGGCTGGTTTTTGTGTTGGTATTGTTGAAAAATCTGAAATGCTCGACGGTAGCAAAGTCAATTTAGGCGATAAATTGATTGGTTTGGCTTCTTCAGGCGCACATTCAAACGGTTATTCGTTAATTCGCAAAATTCTTGAACGCAATCAAGCGTCATTAGACGAACCATTTGATGGTAAAACTCTAGGCGAAACATTATTAGCTCCGACACGGATTTATGTTAAATCACTACTTTCGGTAATTAAACAAATTCCTATTCACGCGCTAGCACATATTACGGGTGGTGGTTTGACAGAGAATTTACCACGTGTCATTCCCGATAATTTGAACGCGCAAATCGATTTGAAAACGTGGCAATTCCCTGCAATTTTTGATTGGTTGCAAAGCAACGGTAATGTGTCGCAAGCCGATATGTTAATCACGTTTAATTGTGGCGTCGGAATGGTCGTTTGTGTTGCCGCTGAAGATGAAGTTGCGACGTTGAACTTGCTAAATGAATTAGGCGAAAAAGCCTTTACGATTGGCGAAATTGTCGCGGGTGAAGGCAAAGCAGAAGTACGTTATAACTAAATACCAAAAAGGGCAGGTTTATAACCTGCCCTCACCGTGTTTAAACTGCGTCAACAATCGGGTCGCCGCCCGTCCATAATCTTTCCAACTGATAATGCTCACGAGTTTGTTGTGTCATGGCATGAACAATTACATCGCCCAAATCCAACAACACCCAATCCGAAGTCATATCGCCTTCCATACCCAGCGGCATTATCCCATTTGCTTTGACTTTCATTTCGACGTAATCGCATAAGGCTTTCAAATGTCTGTTCGATGTTCCTGTCACCACAATCATGTAATCGGTAAAACTGGTTTTGCCACGTACGTCTAAAACAGTCATGTTCATTGCTTTGCGTTCGTTTAATTCGCCTTCAACTAAGGCTAATAGTGTTTCTGTTTGCATTGTGTTCCTAAAAATAAAGCTGATGTTGAAAAATGTAATTGACGACCGCGTCGGGTAATAAAAAGCGCGGACTTTTATGTTCCGCAATCATACCGCGAATTGCCGTCGCAGAAATCGCTAATTGAGTAATTTCTTGAAAAAATAAATGACCAAAACAATGCTCTTTTAAAAGTTGTTTCTCATCGGTCAATTTTGCGGCAAAAAATCTGTTGAGTGGGTTATTTAGCTCTGCATTTGGGCGAGTAATAACAACGACATGCGCCAAATTAAATAATTCCCGCCAGCGAAACCATGTCGTAAATTCATTAAACGCATCACTACCAATAAACAAAAGTAATTGTACGTTAGGATAATTGTGACGTAACGCCGTTAACGTATCAAACGTATAAGAACCACCCGTGCGCTGTAATTCTTGAGCATCAACAATTAAATCGGTTTGATTTTGCGTGGCGAGTTGCAGCATTTCCAAACGTTGCATAGCTGTCGCCATTGGCAAATCACGGTGAACAGGCTGAGCGCAGGGAATTAAACGAATGTGATCGAGTTCAAATAATTCTTTCAATTCCAATGCCGAGCGCAAATGTCCGTAATGAATTGGGTCGAAGGTGCCGCCGAATATGCCAATCATGAAGCAAGTAATTTTTTTGAATACGCGAGAGTGTTATGGACAATTTTAACCAACTCAGGCGTTAAATCACGCACTTCAGCAAAAACAGCTTCTAATTCATCATCGATATATTCGTGAACAATCTCGTTGCGTAAATCTTTTAAATCGCGCATCACATCAATATTTTCAAATAATTCCCGTTTATGCGCTTTGTTGATGACATCAATTAACGTACCTTGCGTTTCAAATTCGGCGGCATCGATAGCACGAAAAACTTTGCGAACTAAAAAGTCAATCGTGCGCGAAAATCGACTACATAAGTTTTCATAATGGTTAATTGTTTCAATGTCGAGTGGCGCATTTAAATCAATTTGCGCCACTTGTTCAAAAGAGTAATTTAGCCAAAACAATTG
>JAQTOX010000075.1 GCA_028713055.1 Methylococcales bacterium
GTGGGTCATTGGGATGAATACGGTTTGCGGCTTGTGGATCAATACGTATCAAACGTTGATGCAATGCCATATTGCCATCACGAGCCAATTCAGCTTCTAAATTTGCCCTAACTTCAACATTTGCAGGCGGTAACTCGGCGAGTCCATTGGTGAGTGCGTTAAAATATAACATCGTCCCCCCCACCAAAATAGGTAACTTTCCCCGCGCTGTAATATCTGCCATTAACGCTAATGCTTCATTGCGAAATTGTCCAGTTGAAAAAGATTCGCTTGGATCAAGAATATCGATGAGATAGTGAGGAATCCCGCCACGTTCCTCTAATGTTGGTTTAGCCGTTCCAATATCCATTCCTTTAAACACAAGTGCGGAATCGACACTGATAATTTCACCATTCAACGCTTGTGCGAGTTGCACCGCCAACGCCGTTTTACCCGAAGCTGTTGGTCCCATGAGTAAAACTACTGGCGGTAAAATTTGGGATTGCATTACAAATAATTGTACGCAAATTTAGCAATTTGCGAATAAGAGGTATCGCCAATGAAAAATTCCGACCAGCGACTCGGATCAAATTTAATATCTTCGCTATCCCATTTAAATAGCTTAATTAAACTCTCCATGAGTTTTTTATCCATATAGATATAGTTCATCGCCACACGATTACTCATCAAAATTGGATTGTAATTGTCTTCCGTACGTCTCACGATAAAACAGCCAGAACGATACAGACTGTACAAAATTTTGAATACCGACGATTGATCATCCGGATCAAACGCAAGAATTTTGGTGATTTGTTCTGATGCCGCTTTTAATCCCACACCACCATACGGCTCACTTTCAGCGAGTAATAAATCTAACTGCTGATAAATTTTTTCACGTTGTGCGTGCAATGGAAAATCATTTTTCAAACTCAATTTCGTTTTAATAAAATTGTTATAAATTCGTTTCATATCATCAGGAACAGCGGCTTGTTGCGCTTGTTGTCCTTTAAAGTTATCAATTGCTGCTTCATTTTCCTGGCTATTACATGACAACACAGGATCTAAATCGCCAGCATGGCGCGGTGTAATTGCAATCATGCCGCGTTTTTCAACCAACCGGCATAAATCCCCAAAGCCTTGAAACGAAGAATACGAGGTAAAATCAACAGCACGACTACTTTTAATCGCTGCAGCAATAGTAGATTGATTAGTTTTTAAACCATTTGTAGTGTTATAAGTGATTTTTTCAATCAATAAATCAATTAAACCATTTTCATCATCCGCTACTGTCGATTCGACTTTTCGTACGCCGTACTCGTTCTTACCAAAATCTTCATGATAGTAAAATATATCGCAGGCACTTCGATACAACTCGCCTACTGTCGTTTTCGTGCTACCGATACCGATAATGGTTTTGCCGATTTCTTTGAGCTTAGAAAACACTGGCATATAGTCCCGATCGTTCGCGATAACCGCGAAGATGTTAATATCAGGATGCGTGTATGCCACCGAAATAGCTTCAATGGCTAATCGAATATCGGATGTATTTTTATAACCGTTGTAATACGGAATATCTTCGTGGCGAATTAAATTTGCTTGCAACATTTCGCGTAATTCTTTTTTGCGCGTTTCTGAAATCGGTAATTTCATAATGTCACCAAACGAGCGACGAATGCTAATTTCGCCATGTTCAGTGAGTTTTTTAATTTCTTTTTTAATATCTAAAGGTAAATCATCATCCAGACAAAAACCGACAAAATTATCCAGGTCTATAAATAAAGCAATCCTATTTTTCTTTTCCATGTACTTAACCGGTATGTTGATTAAAAAATGAATTCCTTATCGTGAATATTATCACTGTGAATTCGCGTTCTATTATGTGGATGATTTTGGGATTCGACAACCGATGCCACTAAATTTAATGTGCAGTGAGTTTAAAAAATTCGCAATAATCACTAATAGCACAACGTTCACACAATGGTTTTCGCGCCACGCAAGTATAACGTCCATGTAGAATCAACAAATGATGTGCATCCTGTTTAAATTTTTCAGGGATAACCCGCAATAGTTCTTTCTCAACGGCAAGCACCGTTGTTGCGTTGGCTAAACCGATACGATTGGCGACACGAAAAATATGTGTATCGACAGCAATTGTCGGTTCACCAAACGCGGTATTTAAAATTACATTTGCCGTTTTGCGTCCAACGCCAGCTAGATTTTCCAGTTCAGCGCGAGTATGTGGAACTTCACCATTGTGCCGTTCTATCAATTTTTGACACAACGCCATAATGTGTGCAGCTTTGGTATTAAATAATCCAATGGTTTTAATGTAACTTTTTAAACCGTCTTCGCCGAGAGCCAAAATTTTTTCTGGCGTGTTCGCAACGACAAACAGTAATTTGGTGGCTTTATTGACACTTTTATCGGTGGCTTGGGCGGATAAAACGACTGAAATCAATAATTCAAAATGACTGTGATATACCAATTCAGTTGTGGGTTTCGGAATAGCGATGGCGAGTTGTTCAAATAAGCGAGAAATTGTTTGATTGGTCATGAAGTAAAGGTTTGAGTGAAATTGATAAAGTTTTTGAATTTGTTGTAAGCCGTTCCATTAGTGATCATTTCGTCCGCCTTAACAATTCCTGCTGCCAGTGAATCTACTAAATCTGCCGCATAAATCGCTGCACCTGCGTTGAGTAATACGATATTTTTTGCCGCGCCAGTTTGATTATCGAGGACATTTTTAAGCATCGTCAAACTTTCGCCTGTGTTTTTAATCGCAATACTTTCCAAATTGGCACGCGGTAAATTGAATTGTTCAGGTGTAATTGCGTAACAAAATACTTCGCCATTTTTAAGTTCTGCAACGTGTGTTTCGCAGGCAATGCTAATTTCGTCTAAGCCATCTTCGGCACTGACAACTAAAACGTGTTTGCTACCCAATTTTTTAAAAACATGAGCAAGTGGTTCAACCCATTTTTTATCGAATACACCAATTAACTGATGACTGGCTTTAGCTGGATTCGCTAATGGTCCGAGTAAATTGAATACGTTTCTCACGCCTAAACTTTTACGAACGTCACGGGTATGTTGCATTGCGCCATGATATTTTTGAGCAAATAAAAAGCCGATGCCTAACGTTGCAATACATTGTGCGACTTGTTCTGGCGATAAATTTAAATCAACACCGGCTAATTCCAAAACATCCGCGCTACCGCAACAACTTGAGACAGAACGATTGCCGTGTTTGGCAACTTGTCCACCGGCAGCTGCCACGATGAATGCGCTAGTTGTAGAAATGTTAAACGTATTCGCGCCATCACCACCCGTGCCGCAAGTGTCAATAACGTGTTCACCCGTAATTTCAATGGGCGTGGCGAGTTCGCGCATTACTTCAGCGGCGGCGGTGATTTCGTCAATCGTTTCGCCTTTGGAACGTAGGGCGCATAAAAAACCTGCAATTTGGGCATCATTGGCTTTGCCAGTCATAAAAAATTGCATTGCATCACGCATTTCTGCTGACGTTAAATTTTGGTGCTGAAGGAGTTTTTCTAAAAGTTTTGTTAATTGCATAGTTATTTTTTAATAGAATCAAATTGAATCAATGTTTCAAGCGTCGCTAAAACGCGCAACGCATTGTGAATCATATCGTGGCAATGTTGTTCACTTTTTGCAGCTTCGACAATTAAGCGCGAACTTAAACATAAACGCAACGCACTTTTTTCGTTACCACAAATAACCGGCTGACCAATTTGGCAACGTGGATTTTGCTGTGGTAATTGTTGATAAATTGCTAAATTCTCAATGCGCGAAAATGGTTGATTATCACGGTAAGGCATGAAGGGAAAAATTGTCGGTAAACAATCCCATGTGGGTTCGTTAATCAAACCTTCGCGGTTTAAAATGGGAGTTTCTAACGGTTCAAAGTAGGGGGACGAGATCAAATAATTTTGAATTATCTTGGAAAAATCGCTAATTATAGTTTGAATTTGTGCATCCGTTAGAATGTAAAACGCTCGATATTCATTTAACGCAATTTCCATTCGTAACATCAAACCAAAATTCGGTTCTTCTAATTCGATCGGAAATGTCATCGTTGGTGGCAAAATTAAAATCGCTGAAAACGAGGGCGCGGCGAGAAATTTTGATCCCGTCAGCGCAATCATAAAATTATGTTGTAAATACGCTTTTAACGTTGTTGCCGAAAGTCGAAATTGACACGCATCAACCAATACATTCAAGCGCGTTTCATACTGATTTTTTAGCTGAATCGCACAATGTGAACTGGGAGCAATCATACCTGTTTTAGATTGGTCGATTAACACTAAAAGTACGTCACGCTGTTGTTCGACACCGTGTTGAACTAGCTCGATAACTTCGGCATCAATTTCTGAAATAGTACGTGGTAAACCATCAGTGGAACGCAATGCAATCGATACGATTTCAATGCCCCCCCCCTTCTTTAGTGCGACTTCAATACCGCTACCAGTTTCATTTCCTTCAGCCATAATGATCAACGTATTCGAAGCAATTTGACTCGCCACTAAACCGTGTAAATCTGTGCCAGACGGTGAAAAAATTAACGGCGTTTCGTTCGCTAAACCAATCAATTCACGCCATTCATTTTTTTGACGCGTGATTTCCTGAAAGTGTAATTGTTCAACGGAAATAGTTTTTAAAGCGTGGTCTAATCGTGTTCGAAACTCGTCAGCAATCGCAAAATCTTGATTAGAAATCGTGGTTGCAGTCGAAGAACTAAACGACAAAATCTCATCATCTGGCGTAGGTGTACAGCCGTATTTATTCACGCCATATGCATTTAATATTAACCGTTCATCACCGCCAGAAATTAAAATTTGTGCAGTTGTCAAATTCAAACACATTTAAGCAGGTGTGATTTTAAGTGGAATCGCGATAATAAAGCGCGTGCCATGATTTTCTTTTGATTGATTTGATTCAACCGTCAACGTACCTTGGTGTTTTTCAATAATTCCATAAGAAATTGATAATCCTAATCCTGTCCCTTCACCAACATCTTTTGTGGTAAAAAACGGATCAAAGATTTTTTCTTTTATCTCGTCTGGCATTCCTGTCCCTGTATCCGCAATAGTAATAATGGCGTTTTCATTAACTTTCGCAGTAGTAATAATAATCGTACCGGTGTCGGTAATCGCTTGAATCGCATTTGCCAAAATGTTCATAAATACTTGATTCAACTCCCCTGCGTAACATTCGACCATTTCATTGAGCGAATAATCTTTTTCGATAACAATACGGTGTTTGAATTTATGCAGCAACATTTGCAAAGTTGAATCAATGCCTTCCTCAAGCAATACAGTTTTCACATCACCTTGATCTAAACGCGAAAAATTTCGCAATGATAAGACGATATTCCGAATGCGATCAGCAGCTTGTTTTTGACTTTCAAGTAATTTCGACAAATCGTCAATTACAAACGCATAATCAATTTGTTCTTTGTATTCATTGAGCGTTTTCGTTCCCACTTCGTCCAAACAACTTTCAGCGACATCAACCGTCGATTTTACGTCATCAATATATTCTTCAAGTGGCGGCATATTCGCGTAAATCGCCCCAATCAGATTGTTAATTTCGTGTGCAATATCGGCAACTAATTGCCCTAATGACACCATTTTTTCAGATTGCACTAACTAAGCTTGTGCAGATTTGAGCTTTTGCAAAGTTTCTTGTAATTGCGCGGTACGTTCGACAACTTGATTTTCTAAATTGGCGTTTAAATGTTCAAGTTCTTTTTCGACAACCATATTTTTGTGAAACAACACGCCTAGCTGTGAAGTCATGCGATTAAAAGCATTCCCCAAATCCGCCACCTCGTCGCGTCCCGAAACTTTCACCTGAATTGATAAGTCATTGGAATCTTCAATACTGCGAATTGTGGCAGTTAATTTTTTAATCGGCGTGACCAAATGACGACTTAATAAACTGACTAAAAAAATCATCGGAATACTGACAAACGCTGCGGCAACCAGCAGATTTTTTGTAAGTTCTAACAATGGTTCTTGCGCGAGTGTTTCAGGCATAAATGCCGCCACTTGAAAATTGAAATCACCAATAATCATCGGTTTTGAAATTGAACCCAAATAACTGGCTTCGCCAAAAATCCAGAGTGGTTTTTCAGTAAAATCGTCATCGAGCGCAATTGTTTGAATTCCGTCAGTTGTGAATAATTCCGCGGTCACTTCACTGGATTTTCGTAACGCAAAATTACTGCTATAGGTCGGCGCGAGTATTTTCATTATGTCATCCCACGAATGTGTAATGACCAAATACCCTTGCATTTTCAATTGTGGTGGTTTTAATTGCGTAACGTGAGCAATCACATTTCCTTTGATGAACGGAACTTCGTGTTTAAAAACAAGCTGATAATCTTTTTTTGTTTGCCACGCTTCTGGCAGTTTCGTTTTCAAAACACCGGGTTGTGTCGAAGCAATCAAATTGCCCGTCGCATTAAAAACATACAAATCGCCTTTTAATTGATAATACTGTTTCAGATTTTTAAGTTCAGTGTTAATACGTTTGTCTAAATCATCAACGACAACATCCAACATGACTGAAGATGCTCGCCACGACAACAAATTCGTGCGTTCGAAAAGTAAAACATTGTTGATTTCAGCAGCTTTATGATCCGCAATATCAGTCAAATTGCGACTAATTTGCTGATTTATTTTTTCGCCAAACTGATAAAAAACTACTGAACTCAAAGTAACCGTAACAAGTAAAACAATAAAACTAAAAAATAGCGTTAAACGAACCGAAAGCGAAAAACGTGACATAAATTACCGTTATTTGAATTGTTGCAGAATTTTAATTTGTGAACTTTGCGGTTTCGTTTCGACATAACCAATAGCACCGTTAATTCGTTCGACAAACATAATCACGGCTTGTTCCGAATTCTGCATAACAGGCGGTGTTTCGCCTTTAAACAGCATTTTATCCCAATAACTGCCTAACTTTTCAGGCGTACTGTCAAAAACCTGTGCAGTGAAATGCGTTCGTGCATCGGCAGTCGCAGGCAAGTTAATGGGCATAATATCATCACCATTTTCCCAATGTTTTTTCTTGAGTAAATAAATTGCAGCAATATCGCTTTTTTCAAGTTGCGTAGTTGGCAAGTTTTTGTTGGCAATAATGTACAAATCCGCATGGGCAGACAGCGGAAATAATATAACTAATAAGATAATTAACGTTTTCATTAGAATAACACCGCCACCGAGCTATAAAGTCCGGTCTGATTATTAAATTGACTTCCTTGTGTTTGCTGCCATTCGAGTTTGAACGATAAACTCGGTACAGGTCGATAAACGATGCCACCTAATTCAGTATTTGTGGGTTCGAGTTTGTTGGCAAATTCAAAATGTTCATAACGGGTGATTAAATTGAAATGCTCGATCAACGGTACTGCCATTTGAACGTAACCGCCCCAATCGTTGCCATGATGGCGAAATTCTTTTGTGTCAACGTGAGTAAATAATACTTCACTTTCTAATTCGAACCATTTGTGCTGCCAATTGCCGTCGACGCTAATCGAATTGCGTACCTCATCACTGTGAGCAACTTGCGCGTGTTGGAACGAAACCCCAATGTAATAATCTAAATCTTCATTAAAAATCCAACGTGCGCCTGTAACCGTTTGGTATTGACGTTCATGAGAACTTACTGGTTTATGATTAAAATCTTCAACAGGTTGCACATAAACTTCCAACGCATTTCCAGAAATTGCATCGAAATCATGACGGAACTGTAATCCGGTAATGTAATTGGCTCGAGAATATGTGGATGTCGTCGGACGATTTGTTGTCCAAACAAGTGGGGCGGCGTGAACAATGTTCCAATGATTGATTGATGCTAAAAATTTACCCGTTCGTAACGTGTCATTTTCGGTAATTTCTATGTCGTTATAAAGTCGTTCAATCACTAAATGAATATTGTTAAATTGAAAACCGCTCCCTTCTTTCCAAATTGACATATTGTAGGCTTCGGCCTCTAAAAACGGGTTAAACCAACGATTGAATTTACCCGATACAAATAAGCTTATGTCATCTAGTTCCATAGATGTTGGCGCGTGATTAGGTGCGCTAGCAAGAAATTTGGCATAGCCGGAAAGGGTAACATCATCTAACCAAGAGGTGTTTTCATTTTCAGCAAATGAGGGTGATGCGAAGCAAATCATCGCCAGACTAAATGCACCAACAAGGGTGTGACGATTAGAAAGTGAAAGAAATGACATAAATTAAAATGAATTCGAACCAAAGTTGAAAGTATTATAGCTTATCGACGCAGCATGGCGATTTTAAAGCTATCAGTGACAACAAAACATATAATTTGCCGTATTTTTAAACGAGGAAAACTTTTTGTGATAATAGATTCTGACATTTTGGGTTATGTTGCTGCGACATTAACAACCACTGCTTTTTTGCCGCAAGCAATTTTAACGATTCGCACTCGAGACACTGATGGATTATCACTATCGATGTACAGCACGTTTACGTTAGGAGTTTTGTGTTGGCTGATTTACGGAATTTGTTTGGCGAATAATGTGATTATCTTTGCCAATGCGATTACCTTGTTTTTGGCAATACTGATTTTGAGTTTTAAAATCTACAACACATTTTTTAAATCAAAAAATGATGAGAATTAAAGAATAATTGTCCAGTTTGTGTCTCCTGTTTCGTTATGAAGGTATTGCTCGGAAAAATCCTTGCGACAAACCTAAAACAAAGGAGATGATTCATGAACATTCGAGTTAATTCGACTCACCCAAATTTGCCGCTACTTGCTTTATTTCTGGCGACCTCTGCAAATATTGCTATCGCTGACGAAAACCGCATTAGTTTTGATATTCCAGCCCAGTCTTTAGCGGCAACACTGGACAGTTTGGCAAAAAATTCCAACACTAAATTGATTTACGCCGATTCGGTTGTAAAAGGACTTCGCGCCGACGCATTAAAAGGTGATTTCACCGTGCAACAAGCCTTAAAGCGCGTTTTAACATCGAACGGTTTGCAATATGAAGAAGCGGGTGACGGGGTAATTGCCATTAAAAATACACCCTCGTCAAAATCAGAAACTCACCACGAAATCGACAAAGACAATTCTGTTTTTGAATTAGGTTCGATGGTGGTGGTTGGTCAAAGTGAAAAATATGAAAAACTCACCAGCAAAGATATTCTCTCGTCGGTAGATATTATGTATGCCGACAAAATCGAAAATCAGAATGTTTTAACGGCTTACGATTTGTTTCATCGTATGCCTGGTGTGCAAATCACGCAATTTGGTCAAGGTACAACAACGGGCAAACTTTCGTTTCGCGGTTTTAATGGCGAAGGCAACATCAATGCGGTGAAACTGTTAATCGACGGCATTCCTAGCAATACCAATGATGGCAATATGCCGTTTATCGATTCGATTTTTCCGCTCGATATTGAATCGATTGAAGTGGTCCGTGGCACAAACGACCCGCGTTATGGACTGTATGCAATTGCAGGAAACGCCAACATCAATACCACAACAGGTGGCAATTACGCCAAAGGTCGCGTCAGTTACGGCAGTTTTGATAGTTACGACGTGCAATCAGGTTTGGGTTATGAGAAAAACGGTTTTTCACAAAATTACGCTGTTTCTTATCGTGACACGAGCGGTTATCGTGACCATAGCAATTCCAATAAAGACAGCTTTTCTGGCAAATGGTTTTACACACCAGAAAGCGAAAAATACAAAGTCGGTTTAATTGCCCGATGGAGCGAAGGTAATGCTCAAGAAGCGGGTTATTTAACCGCCAAAGAAATGCTCACCGACCGCACACAATCGATGCCGCGCAACGCAACGGATAGTAGTAATCGTCAAATCGGACAAATCAGCGGACATTTAGATGTGAATGTCACCGACCAATTATTTTGGTCAACAAAAAGCTATGCCAACACGTTTGATGACCAGCGTTTTGTAAAATTTTATATCACCGGTTCACAACAAGAACGTACCAACGCCGAGCATCAATACGGCGCAATCACCTCGCTCACTTACAGACCAACCATTTCGTGGCTGAATGATTTTTCATTGGAAGGCGGTTTTGATTTCCAACAACAAGACAATAAATCGTGGCGTTACAACACCACAAACGCAGTGAGAACGTCGCTAACTAGAGATCAACAGTTCGATTTCCTCACTTATGGTGGTTACATTCAAGCGGTGATTAAACCGACCGAATGGCTAAAAATCACTCCAGGATTTCGTGCCGATCAGGTTGATGGGAATTTTACCAATCGTCTGACGGGTATTCCGGCAGCTATTAACAATTACGGCATGATTCCTCAACCCAAAATCGGCGCGGTGATTACGCCCATTGATGGTTATAGTCTTTACGGTAACTGGGGGCGCACATTCCAAGTCGGGGCTGGCGCGGCAGCGTATAAAATCAACCGTGGCGCAACAGACGTAGCACCGTCTATCAACGAAGGTTGGGAAGTTGGCGTTAAATTAAAACCTGTTAAGTGGTCAGAGGCACGAATTGCCTATTGGCGACAAGATGCCTCGAACGAATCGAGCCGCGTTTTAAACAGTGAAAAAAATGATTCTGTCACCATTGGCGCAACGAAACGGCAAGGCGTTGATGTTGAAGTCAAAGTGAATCCGATTGATTCGGTGAGCGTTTGGACAGCGTATTCTTTGCAAGAAGCGATTGTGAAAACTGCGCCCAGCAATACGCAATATGTCAAAGGAAATCAAATTATTAACACGCCTGAACATCTCTTTTCGGCAGGTATTGATTACCAAATTACCTCAGCATTAAAATCGTCGTTGTGGACAACGGGGCAAAGTGATTACTTCGTTGACCAAGGTAATAAATTGGGAAAATTCGGTGGTTATGGCTTGTTAAATTTAGACCTCGGTTATCAAGTGACCAAACAAGTCGATTTGCAATTCCAAGTGAAAAACTTAACCGATGCCAATCGTGAATATGTTTGGTATGACGCAGGTTATGGCGAACCGCTTTTCTCACCAGGTGATGGACGTGCTTTCTATGGTGCGGTGAATGTTAAATTTGATTACTAATCAGCCATGAAAAAACCTCGCCGCAAAAATCACGCACGCAAATTGTGGCTGGAAGTGCATCTTTATGTGGGGCTAATTTTAGGATTGATTATTTCTGTCGTTGGACTGACTGGCAGTTTGCTGGTGTTTTATGTCGAACTCGATGAAATACTCAATCCTGAATTAGTGATTGCCAATCCTGCAAAAACGCCTCTGCCCTACGAAACTATTTTTCAATCGCTGAGACAAGCCGAACCTGAACGACAAAATGGTTGGCGGTTGGAAATTCCTGAAAATCCTCAGCGCATGATTACAGCGCGTTATTACACACCGCAAGAAATTGAACACTCACACTTTGCACCATTGCTGGTGTCGGTCAATCCGTATTCGGGCGAAGTGGTTAAAAAACGGTTTTGGGGCGATTTTGCGATGACGTGGCTTTATGATTTGCATTACACGTTATTACTCAAACACACGGGCAAAATTATCATGGCAATCGTGGTCGGATTTTTGCTGATTTCGTTACTCAGTGGCGTTTATTTATGGTTGCCTGCGCGACATAAAATCGTTTCGGCGTTGCTCATCAAACGTTCGGCAAGTCGAGAACGTTTCACTTACGATTTGCACAAAGTGAGCGGGATTTACAGTTTGATTGTGATATTGATGTTGGCGATTACTGGCATTGCGTTAGAAATACCTGAATATGCGAATCCGTTGATTAGTTGTTTTTCGCCGTTGCAAAAGTTGTCAAAATCGCCCTCGAATTTTTCAAATCAACCTCGCATCAGTTTGGACAAAGCCGTTGATATTGCAAAGCAACAATTCCCTGACGCGCGTTTGTGTTGGATTGAAACGCCATCGGGCAATTTGGGAAGCTATCGCATCAATTTACGTCAAGCCGATGAACCGAGTCAGCGTTTCCCAAAAACAAACGTTTGGATTGACCAGTATTCGGGAGCGATTTTGAATGCGAATAATCCGAAGCATTTTTCTAATGGCGACACGGTGATTAGTTGGTTTCATCCGTTACACAGCGGCGAAGCGTTTTCGATGACAGGGCGTTTATTGGTGTTTATTTCGGGGTTGTGTTGCCCGATTCTTTTTGTCACGGGCGTGTTGCGGTGGTTGCAGAAGCGGCGGGCTAAAGGTGTTCATTTAGCGCGATGAAATGTACTACTTTAGAAAACACCCCTTTACGCATTAGCTTTTTCGGATATTAAAAATTTAATTTGTATTCGCTCCCTCGTTGCAAATTTCATTAACTCAGGAGGCAAAGCTATATCTGCGTGCGGATTAGGATGCAATGACACAATCCATTCTTTTGAATCTATCCCAGTCCAAAACCTAGATTCAAACAACATAACACCAGAAACGTGATTCCAAATTGGAAAATCGGCATCTAATTCATCTAAAATTCTTTCGTGCGCTCTCGGTAAATTGGATGTATCAAGAGCAATTAAATAAGGGTTATCCGCTCGTTTTTGTGGTCTATCTGCCTTTTTTTTAATTGGGTCTATGTAAAGAGTTTTTGGAATCAAGCTGCGAAATGAAATAACAGGATTTGTACTTTTACCAATGACAACACTAT
>JAQTOX010000076.1 GCA_028713055.1 Methylococcales bacterium
TATCGCGTTACTCATTAAAGTCACGGCAATCGGTATTGATATGGTGTTGGCGGTTATTGTTAACATGGTTGTTCAAGCACAATCCACAAAATTACCGATTCAAAAACACGTTGATCGAATTTCAGCCGTTTTCGTCCCATCAGTCATGGCGTTATCAGCTTTAACATTAGTCGGTTGGCTAGCGGCTGGCGCATCGTTTAGTTTTGCATTTGGCAACGCCATTACAGTTTTATTGATTGCTTGTCCCTGTGCTTTAGGTTTGGCAACACCGGCGGCAATTATGGTTGGTGCTGGTCAAGCCGCACGCGATGGCATTTACATTCGTAATGGCGAAAGTTTAGAAACTGCCGCAAAACTCAATGTTATCGTGTTCGACAAAACAGGAACGATTACCGAAGGAAAACCGAAAGTTACCGATTTGTTGAAATTATCACGTTTGAGTGAAACAAATATCATCAAATTAGCGGCATCTGCTGAACATAATTCGGAGCATTTTTTAGGCAAAGCAATTGTGCTTTATGCCGCTGAAAAAAATATAGAATTAGAATCTTGCACACATTTTCAAAGCGAAACAGGACGTGGCATTGAAGCCGAAATTGACGGTAAAAAAATCTTGCTCGGAAACAAAGCGTGGTTAATTGAACAAAGTGTTTCAATTGACGGTTTGCAAAACGCGGCAAGTGAATTTGCGTCACAAGGTAAAACGCCGGTGTTTATGGCAATCAGTGGTAAAGAAGCAGCCGTTTTTGGGATTGCCGATAAAGCACGTCCCGACGCAGCGGCAGCGATTTTACGACTAAAAAAACAAGGCATTGAAACGTTAATAGTTACGGGTGATACCGAAAAAACGGCTCATTACATCGCGGCAAAAGTCGGTATCGAAACTGTGATCGCAAACGCTACGCCAGAGCAGAAATTAAGTGTAATTCGAGAATATCAAGCGCAAGGCAAAAAAGTCGGCATGATTGGTGACGGCATTAACGATGCACCCGCATTGGCGGCGGCAGATGTGGGGTTTGCGATTGGAACGGGGACAGATGTGGCTATCGAATCGGCGGATATGACATTGGTTCAAGGCGATATTTCTAAAGTTACCGCTGGCATCGAACTCAGCAAAAAAACGATTACAGTGATCAAACAAAATTTGTTTTGGGCGTTTGGTTACAACACAATTGCGATTCCCGTTGCGATGGCAGGACGGTTAAATCCCATGATTGCTTCCGCTGCGATGGCATTAAGTTCGGTGTCAGTGATTGTGAATTCATTGCGATTGAATAAAAGCTAAATCGAGCAACGTAAAAAGTCTGAATCAAAAAAGCACGCCTACTTTTTTAGTAGACGGGCTTTTTTAATAATACGAATATCACGTTGGCATCTTCACCTTTCATTCAATGATTACTTTTTTATTAACGCTTGGATTTTACCCAGTAATCTTTCAAGATCTATAGGCTTGGTATCATAATCATCGCCCCCACCTGCGATTGCTTTTGCTGCATAAGATGGCATAGCGTGAGCTGACAAAATAAGAATAGGGATATTGGCTGTTAATGGATTGTTTTTAATTTGGCGTGTTGCCTCCAAACCATCCATCATGGGCATATTCATATCCATCAAAATTATATCGGGCTGATTTGTCTCAGCCATTCGTATCGATTCTTCACCATTGACGGCTATAACCACGGTGTAATTGTTACGCACCAAACGCCGCGATAACATGTCTCGATTCAACTCATCATCATCAACTAACAATACTTTAACCATTACTTTTTCTCCTAACGTTCTAATTTATGCACAGCAATTAACGGTAACTCTACAGTAAACGTTGACCCTTCGTTTATAACACTAGTGACGGTAATATCACCCCCCATCATTTGACAAAAACGCCGACAAATCGCTAGCCCTAGCCCTGTGCCACCATATTTTCGCGTAGTTGAGGCATCGGCTTGAGCAAAATTGCCGAATAATTTACTAATTTGCTCTTGCGTTAAACCAATTCCATTGTCGCTAACGGACAATTGCACCACTGCCTTATCAGAAGCTATAAAATCTTTAACGCTTAAGGTAATTACACCATCATGCGTAAATTTCGCGGCATTGCTGAGTAAGTTAAACAAAATTTGTTTTATTTTGATGACATCCGTGTATATCGATTTTAAATTAGTTTCACGTTCAACTATTAACTGATTATTATTTTTCTCTATCATCGGAAAAATAATATTTTCGACTTCATGTACCATTTTTAGTAAATCGACATCTTCCAAAAAAAGTTCCATTTTTCCCGCTTCAATTTTAGATAAATCTAAAATGTCGTTAATCAACGTTAATAAATGTTTGCCTGCGCCATGAATTTTTTGTAAATCTGGGATGAACTGACGTTGATTGAATTCTTCTGCCTCTTCTTGCAACATTTCACTGTAACCAATAATCGCATTGAGCGGTGTACGTAATTCATGGCTCATATTTGCTAAAAAATCCGATTTCATTTGATTGGCATCTTCCGCGAGTTTTTTAGCAGCACGAATCTCGTTTTCTACGCGTTTACGTTCCGTAATATCGTGTATCAAAACACAGGTACAATCACCACCATCGTTCAAGTTAGGTAACTTTCTTAAACCGACTTCGACCGGAAATTCGCTGCCATCTTTGCGTTTACCTACGTCTGATAATACGAGCTGATTAATATTTTTAGAATGTAATTCGTTCGAATTGTAACCAAAAATTTCTTCTGCTTGCGAATTACATAAAATCACGACGTTCTGTTCATCGGTTACGAGGATTGCATCGGGAGCCGATTCGATAATACTCAGAAACCACGCCCGCTGATCGTGCAAAATATCTTGCATTTGTTTAACTTTAAGGTGCGTTTTTATTCGCGAAAGTAAAATAGGTGGACTGATTGGTTTCGTAATGTAATCTACTGCCCCAATTTCTAATCCTTTCGTTTCATCGTTTATTTCGGATTTGGCCGTTAGAAAAATTACAGGGATATGTTGCGTACTTTGATTAGCTTTTAATCGTTGACAGACCTCGTAGCCGTCGATGTCGGGCATCATAATGTCGAGTAGAATTAAATCCGGTTGCGGGATTGATTGCGCGATTTTAATGGCTTTTTCGCCGTCGCTTGCTACTTTTATTTTGTAACTTGTTTTAAGCAATCCGCCTACAAGCGTTAAATTATCAGCGATGTCATCAACCACCAGAATAGTCGCTTTTTTGAGTGAATCCGATTTATCAATCATTATTCAATTTAAGGTAATTCACTAGTAGCATTATTCAGATACTCGCGTTTTTTTTCCATATCGATTTCGGAATCCCCGTAAATCATAGCAATCAATTCAAAATCATCTTGTAATTCTAAAAATGCGTCGACCATATCGGGATCAAAATGGCTACCTTTGCCTTCACTGACAATTTTCACGGCTTGTTCATGTGGCATGCCTACTTTATAAACACGACGACTAATTAGCGCATCGTACACATCGGCTACCGCCATTAACCGTGCTGAAATGGGAATATCATCGCCCGATAAACCTTGTGGATAACCCGAACCATCCCATTTTTCATGATGACCATAAGCAATTTCTTTGGCGTATTTCAAAAATGGCACTTCAACATCCAATTCACTTTCAGCCTGAAGTAACGTGGATCGACCTAATGCGGGGTGTGCTTTCATTATTTCAAATTCGTCAGGCTCGAAACGTCCAGGCTTGAGTAAAATACGGTCAGGAATACCGACTTTGCCAATATCGTGCAACGGTGCAGACTTAAACAATATCTCGATATTTTTATCGTCATCAAGAAAATGTGAAAAACGAGAATTTAATCGTAATTTTTCTGCCAACAACTTGACGTAATGCTGCGTGCGACGAATGTGATTACCCGTTTCGTTATCACGTGTTTCTGCCAACGATGCCAGCGCGTGAATTGTGACATCTTGGATGATGATGATTTCATTGGTACGCGCGATAATTTCGTCGGTGCGTTTGACTATTTCATTTTCAAGAAAAGTATTCTGATCTCGTAAAAAATCGTGCATTCGTTTCATTTCGAGATACGTTCTAATTCGTGCAAGGATAATCGATGGACAAATCGGCTTGGTAATATAGTCTACTGCGCCAAGTCCAAAACCACGTGCCTCATCAGAGGCTTCATTTTTTGCAGTTAAAAATATCACTGGGATATTTTGGGTTCTGGTATCGTGTTTTAATTGTTTGCATACTTCGTAACCATCGATGTCTGGCATCATAATGTCGAGCAGAATTAAATCTGGGGGGGTATTTGATTGAGCAATTTTAAGTGCAGTTTGACCATTATTAGCGACTTTGATTTTATATTCGTGTTTAAGAATTTCACTTATTAGCGTTAAATTAACAGGCGTATCATCAACCACGAGGATAGTTTCTTTCTTCATCAAATGCGTTATATCTGCCATTATTTTTTATCCATGTGTAGAAGAGTGATTTGAATTTTGAGTTACTTTTTAAGCAATTGCAACGCTGTTTTAAAATCGAACTGTTTAATGGCAAAATTCACTTTAGAAAAAATATTTACGCCAAGTAAAGTCCGCAATAAATCGAAATTTTCTTCAAAAATATCACCTGCTTCATAATCATCATCCATCAACAATTCAGTTAGTCGTTTTAATACTTCTGCTGCTTTTGACATATCGACGAACGCTGGATGGTGCTTCGTTGGAAGGGCAACGTTAAGCGCAATAATCATCGCCGTGTGAGCGGATTCAAATGCTATGATTTTGAGTTCGATAACGTCACGAGCGGCACCGTCACGAATCATTTCTTCCAATTCAGCCGCTATTTTCTGCAAGCTCGTAGCTCCGATATTGCCATTGACACTTTTTGAAGAATGGGCAATACGTTCGGCTGCATTGTAATCAGGCGTATCGAGTGCTGCCCGTAAATTGGCAGGAGCATTTTCTTGATTGATGACATATTTACGCAGCATATTTAAATACAATGTGCCGTTACCCAGTACGCGCCTTAAGCCAAGTTCAACATCTAAACCGTCGATAATTGGCAAGTAATCACTTCTTTTATTGATAATAAGAGTCGGTTGGACAGATGATTTATCATGTTTCGGTTTTATCCATTTAAGTAATGCACGGAATAATTCTTCGGGATCAATGGGTTTTGCCACATGATCATTCATACCTGCGTCGATACATTTATCTTTATCTTGCTGCATGGCGTTTGCCGTCATTGCTACAATCGGCAAATCCTTAAAACGAACATTGTTACGAATCGTAATGGCCGCTGTCACACCATCCATTACCGGCATTTGCATATCCATCAACACAATATCGTAATTTCCTCGTGCGACCATTTCGACGGCTTCCTTACCGTCATTTGCAATGTCTACATCAAAGCCTGCTTCTTGCAATAACCCCATCGCCACTTCTTGATTGAAGTCATTATCTTCTGCCACCAAAATTGATGCCCCCTTAATGGTAGTCAAATTTTCTGTGTCAGCAAAAGAATCATCGATGTGGTCAATACATTCGCCAACGCCATTTAATATACGCATGGTGGTATCGAATAACGATGATGCGCTAATCGGTTTAATCAAAATACCTTCAAGCCCTGCATGTTCCACTTCGTTAAGCACATCTTCTTGACCATAAGCCGTCGCCATTACAATATGTGGAAAAGCAGTCAATGGCAGTTTATGAATTTCTTTTGCCGTTTCAGTACCGCTCATTTCAGGCATCCGCCAATCCAAAAATACAACTTCATACGGTTGTCCCAACGCCACGGCATTTTGTATCATTTTTAACGCCTGTTTCCCACTTGAAACTGCATCCACTTTAAACGTCATGCTCGATAACAAATCTTTTAATACCAGACGGGCTACTTCATTATCGTCTACCACCAGCATATTGCATCCATGTAAATCTACATGAGGAATAAAACTTCTTCTAAGCTGACGTGCTTTACCTAATCGAACGGTAAACCAGAACGTACTGCCCTTGCCAAATTCGCTTTCTACACCCACTTCACCGTGCATCAACGTGGCTAATTGTGCAGAAATTGCCAGTCCTAAACCGGTGCCACCGTATTTACGACTAGTCGAACCATCCGCTTGTTGAAAAGGTTGAAATAATTGTGCTTGGTGTTCGTCGGTGAGACCAATCCCCGTGTCACTGACAGCACAGTACAAACACACATCCTCCTCAGTTTCTCCGAGTACCTTAATCGCAATGACAATTTCACCCTGCTCGGTAAATTTGATGGCATTACTCGTGTAGTTAATTAAAATTTGTCCAAGGCGCAAAGAATCGCCGTTGAGATAATGTGGCACATTCCAATCAACATCAAAAATAAGCTCAAGATTTTTATCATTCACTCTTGCCGACATAAGACTGGCGATACTATCCAATACCTTTTCAAATTCAAAATCGGTATTTTCGATAGATAATTTACCGGCTTCAATTTTTGAAAAATCCAAAATATCGTTGATGATGATTAACAAATGCTGGCTTGAAAGCTGTATTTTTCTCAAATATTCGGATTGTACTGAACTCATATTCGTTTTCATCATCAAATGTGTAAAGCCAATAATTGCATTCATTGGGGTACGAATTTCATGGCTCATATTGGCGAGAAAATTAGATTTTGTTCGTGTCGCATTCTCAGCCATTTTTTTCGCATGATGTAACGCTTCTGCGGCGGCATGTTCAACCGTAATATCATCAATAACACCCACAATGCCTATTGATGGATCTGAACTATCCAGAACTTGTTTTGAAACTCGCGCCCAAAAAAGGCTGCCATCTTTACGGACAAACTGCATTTCGCTATGTTGCAACGAACAATGTTTAGCAAATTTTCCCTCATATTTTTCGTATGTAGCCTCATCGGGATACCACACACGGGTTGATTTCCCCTCAAGTTCGCCGGCACCGTAACCAAAAATTTCTTCCAATTTACAGTTACAACGCATGATGACGCGATTTTTTACCAGCACAATACCCGACGAAGCGGAATCAAAAATGGCACGTTGCTCTTTAAGCACGGCACTTAATATGGCAGTGGTATCGCGTTGTAATTCAAGTTGTTCGGTTAATATTTTTTGTGCTTCGACGCGCTCGGTAATATCACGTAATGCCGCTGCGACTAACACGCCATTCGGTGTTTCAATCGGACTTAAACTAATTTCGACGGGAATTTCACGCCCGTCACGGGCTTTAACAAGTAACTCTCGTCCGTTTCCCATCGGTCTTGTTTTTGTGTCCGCCATAAAATCTTGACGAAAACCACCGTGTTTATCACGAAAGCGATCCGGCATTAAAATTTCTATCGGTTGACCGACTAATTCGTCATTCGTGAAACCAAAAAATTGATTAGCTTGATAATTTACCATTTCGATTAAACCGCGATTATTTACAATCACCATCGGGTCAGGCGTGGATTCAAGTAGCGCGTGAAATTGTTGTTCACGAGCGCGAAGTTGCTGTTCTGTTTTAATGTGTTCACTGATGTCACTTAATAGCGCGAATGAATACAACACCTCACCCTGATCGCCAGTGACAACATTGCCATGCACTAAACACTGTAACGTACTGCCGTCGGCACGTTGTAGCGATATTTCCACCTTGTAGTTACCTTGTATATCGGCGTGATTATTTGAAATAATCAACTTACGATAGGGCGTACCCACTAATGCTGACGAACTAACACCCACCAAATCTGACATTGCCTGATTACATTCGGTAATTGTGCCGTTCGTATCCATTGCGATAAAACCGTGGCTCGTGGTATCTAAAATTGCTTTGGTGCGTTTGTGAGCATTCGTAATTTTAGTTCCCAAGAAAATCAGTAACAGTCCGCCAAACATTAACAAGATGGCAACCACTGCCACTACGGTGGCTAATTCTTCTACGCGATGTGCTGGAATAACGGGGACAACGGTGTCTACTTCTTTATAAATAAAATGCGCGGCACCCATTGCGATATAGTGCATTGCAGAAATTGCACTGCCCAACGTGCTGCCTGCAATTAGTGATGAAACGAATGGCGTGTTAGTGAGGGTGGGAAATTTGATTAAAAATGGTTTAACGAATAGTGCTGAAATGGCTAATCCAACTGCCGCGATCAGTGAAAAAATAAATAGTGTGAAGTCGTAGCGTAAAAATCCATCTAATCGAATTGCAGACATCCCCGTGAAGTGCATAGCCGTAATTCCCATTGCGACCACGACACCTCCAACAATTAGCCTGTTAAAGATGATTTTTTCTTTAGATATAACATCCACAGCAACAGCGGCTGCAAAAAAACTGGGCAGTAGTGAAAAACAGGTCGTCAGTGAATCGTAACTCACATCGCAATTAAGTCTATACGCTAACATACCGATAAAGTGCATCGCCCATGCGCCACTACCAAGTGTGATGGTGCTGATGGGTAGCCAAAAACTTTTAGCGGTATTCCCCTTTAGACGTTCCACCATCTCGAATGTACAAAATGAAGCAAAGACTGCAATCAATATCGAGACTACCACCATTGGAAAATTGTAATTGCCGAGATAATCAATGTGAATCGCATCATTTGACGTGATAAAAAACGTATTCAGCATGGCAGTGTTCCAGTTTTAAATAGCAGACCAAAAATTATTCAATATTTTTAGACAAATTTTACTGCCATTAAGTTACAGGAACGTCTTGAATCACAACAGACAAAATTGCCGCTGTTCTATCAATAGTGCGAAGTTTGGCGTTATTGGTTTTGCATCTAAATCACTTAATGTGTTCATGTTGTACTTAAAATTGTTTCTCGTAAGCTTCAAGTTCTAATGGAGAGCGAGAATAACCTACCATTTCCATTTCTGTTAAATAACGACGTAAAAAATCATTTTTACCCAATCGCTCCCGCTGACTAACATGGACAAATTCGTGTGTAAGAACTGTTAATGTGTTTGCATATTGTGGTTTGAGCATAATTGCATATCCCAATGTACGTCCGCCTTCAAAAGGACTTCCCATGCCATATTTTTCCGCCTCACTTCTTAGCTCCACGTCTTCAGGCATAGGAAATTCTTCTAATACAGCAACCCGAATACGCTCTGGTTGTTGAATGCCCAATTGACGAGCAAAAACCAACTCTGATTCCGAAAGAACACGTCCTTTAGACAAAATTTCCGCTTCAACTTTTTCGTACCACACTAATGCGCGTGGGAAAAATTTGTTAAGTTTTAATTCAACTTCGGCAGGCGGTTTATCAAGTAAACGACGTTCATCGTCCGAAAGTTTAGGCACAATCATGCAAGATGTTAAAAAGGTAGATATAAGTAACAACAAAAAAGTAAAACGAATTGGCATAATGACATCCTTTATTATTCAAACTTGAAGCAGACGAAAAAACTCACTGTAAATCGCCTGCTTCGTGCATTTTACGTTACTTCGTCAACAAATAATCCAAGCAAAGATTAGACAAAATTCCTGCATGGTGTTTTGTCTTATCATTATCGTTCATTACGCCCCAACGGCTCGCCAACCAATCCCCGCTCGAACCGAATAAACCGCAGAATTCGTATTGAGTTTTTTAAACTCGACGCTCGGATGCTGCGGGTTTTGTTTCCACAAACGATAATTTTTCTTGCTGTGTTTTTGATTCGTTCAGGCAATTCACGAAACAACTTTCTAAATTCAACCGTTAATTCAGATTTCATCGAATCCTTTTTTTAACGTTTTGCCTTGATACGATTGTTGCAACGCAGCTAACGCCAATTGCTCTAATTTTGGTTGAGGCTGTTCTAATATTTTTTGCCATTGCAATTCGTTTTCGATGTCGCCAAACCACTGCAAAATGATTTCTTCAGGTTGTGTCATTTCCAAATAAATTTACGATTTTTATCAGACCACCAAGAAGATGGATGAGTACGTTTTATCGTTACACATTCAAGATTCATTTTGATAATGGCTGCCTGAACTATTTTTCGTAATTCTTCATGACTGCTATTTCCTTTTGTACAACAATTTACAATTACATCGCCTTGTTTATATGTATGTTTTAATCGCTTGATAAAATCCTTTTTGCCATAAGCACTCCAAACGGTTTTAAAAATTTCGTCCCTAAAACATTTTGTTGGCAGACCCAACGAACATTGATACGGAATTGCATTGAGAATAATCAATCCATAATCTTTGTATTTCGACAAATCAATTACTTTGCCTATATGTTCGCGGATTCGTTGTCCTGTTTTTCCTTTTGCTGGGCAAGGATTACTTGAAAATTCCTCAGTGTGTGGCGATTCAAGAATAAGGATTAGGCATTTAATGTTGTTTGGTCTATTTGTTATCGAGTCCCGAATGTAAAAATCATCAGTTAGAGTTTTAAATTTAGAAATCTCGCCCACATATTGGTCAGGACAAGCCCTAGTTTCAAGCGCGTTGACTTTTTCAGTGATAACTTGTGAAACGATTTCAGTAAATGACATTTTAATTCTCCTATTTTTTCAAGCCCCGATTTGCATCACAGCAAATCAGGGCTTTTTTTCATTCTACTTCGTCAACAAATAATCCAACCAAAGATTAGACAATTTTTCTTGCACGGTGTTTTGTTTGAGACGCGCATTTAAGTTCGGAAAATCGACTTTATCCAAATCTTGGTCTTGGTTGTAGCACGAATAAACAAAGAACTCTTTGCCGCTGTCTTTATCAACGTGTTTACACAAACATTGAGCGCAAATGCCTTTCATCATGCACTGCATCGGCGAATTGATTGAACCCACCGCATGATGCGCTTTGGTCAAATACGGTTTCAAGACATCAAAACGCGCGTGTTTCACCGCTTCCATCATTCTGTCTGAACCAATCACAATCAAATGGTCAACATCCGCCAGCGAAATCGGTTGTTCACCCAATTCACCTTTACCGTAAGCAATCATCGCTTCCAAAATGTTACCAACAAACGTTTTATCTTGAGGGCGTGTTGGCGTGAACGGCACAACGTTTTCGCCTTTATTGACCGACCAAATTACAACATCGGCTGCCGCTTCCACGTCTTCGACTTTGAAACGGTCTCGTGCTAAGTTGTAACCTGCGAAATAAATCACTTTATTGCCCGCGTTGCGTAAGGCTTTTCCGATTGAGAACAACACCGCATTTCCTAAACCGCCGCCAATCAATAACACGGTTTGATCTGTTGGAATTTCGGTTGGCGTGCCTGTGACACCCATTAACACAACAGGGTCGCCAGCTTTCCACGTTGCACACAAACGCGATGAAGAACCCATTTCCAGCGCAATCAATGAAACCGTGCCGTTTTCTTTGTTCACTTCCGCACCAGTCAACGCCAAACCTTCTGCGGCTAAAACTGTGCCTTCAACGGTTGGCGCAAACGCTTCATAATTTTGCACGCGGTAGAATTGACCTGCTTCAAATTTTTCAGCGGCAAGCGGAGCTTTAATCACGATTTCCACAATCGTCGGTGTTAAACGGTTGATTTCAACAATTGTTGCTTTAAACGAATCATCCAAACGGGCAAATAAATTTTTCGCCGCCGTATCACGTTCAGCTTGTTGCGAAGGATTCAAACTTACCAATTCTTGCTCAAACAATTTCACGACATACGGATAACCATTTTTCGCGCTCGCCATCGCTTTCACAACGTTACCTGCATAAACAGGGTGATTGTCGCCGTAGAAACTGATGAATTTACCGTCTTTTTGATACGAGGTGAGTGGCGCAGGTTTGCCGATTTTTGGCATTTTTTCGTCGTTGCTTGCAACGAGCGAAACTACGCCATTTTCAAATTCTGGCTCATAACGTTGAAAGAACCATTTATCCATCACAAACGTGTCAGGATGTTCACTTTGATAAATGATATTCGGAGACGTTCCCGCCGCAACATACAAATTACGCAATGGCACATTTACATCGGCTTTGGTTTGCGTGTTTTGGAAATCGACCGATACCAAATGCCCAAATTCATCGGCATTCGCACCAACTGGACTCATGAATTCAGCAAGCGCAATGCCTTCTTCTAAGGCTTCGCTAATTTCTTCGTGGTTTTGACGGTATGCAGGTGCATCTTTGATACCTTTGCGATAGAACAAGGTCACGCCGCCCCATGATTCGACAAGTGGTTGGAAATCAGGTAATTCGCCTTCGGCTTCTGCGCGTTGACGTTCAGCAACAATCGCTTTGCCGTGCGCTAAAAATTCATCCAAAATGATGATTTCTTCTTTGTCATAACGCGCCCGAACAGTTTGTTCGCCGTAAGTTTTTGCCAAAATTTCATAACGATGCAGGATTTTTTCAACTTGCACAGGGTAATACGCCATCAATTCCGTTGCAGTATCAATCGCCGTCAAACCGCCACCAATCACACCTGCTGGCAAACGTACTTGTAAATTTGCAAGCGAAGAGGCTTTTGCCGCGCCAGTTAATTGCAACGCCATCAAGAAATCAGACGCTTTGCGAATACCGCGCATGAGGTTGTTTTTCAAATCGATAATCGTCGGTTTACCTGCACCTGACGCAATACAAATATGGTCAAAGCCCATTTCCCACGCATCATCAATC
>JAQTOX010000077.1 GCA_028713055.1 Methylococcales bacterium
GTTGTGCCATCGAATCCAAAGCGGCTTCAACTTCAACTTTACTGTGTAGTAATTCCGCTGTGGCGCGGATTTTTTCAATTTCACTTTTCATTTTGATAGACCTAAATTTTAAATAAAAATACGAGGCTTTTAACCTCTAACTAAAAAGTTGCCCACTATCACTCGAATGATAGCGGGCAGTTTTGCACATAACGTTCTAGAAAATAAGTTAAATCATAATGTCTTCGGGAATGATATTGGCAACAGAGGTCAACTTAATGACATCCGTGTGACCTGTGCCATCTGAATCAGTAACAAGATAACCATCGACACCCACGACACCAAAATAGTAATTAATTGTACCGTTGAGAATTATATCGGCGGCAGTTAATAAAGCAGGTAAGTCAGCCGCCGGCGTTAGTAATTCAACATAATTACCAATTTCAGATGTGTTCGGAATTGTTGTTGCGACAGCGGCTGTCATGGTCGTTGTAGGCGTTGCTCCCGCTTCTGTTACGGTCGTTGATGCAGAAAATCCCACGCCAGCGGTGTTTGCCGTTAATGTGATAATACCGGTAGAAGGCGTGGCAGACGCAGCAACTACGGTCACGCCACTTACCGCGTTAATTGCTGTAACCAACGCGGATGTTGTTGTAGCAAGATCCGTAGCGGCAATAACTGTTGGAGTCGTCCCGCCAACACCCGACACAATAATCGTATCGCCAGCGTTATAGTCCGCTAAAGTGATCGTACTTACTTGTTTGACACCATTACTTGCAACCCCAATTTTGCCTAAACTGATTTTGTCCGATCCTGTGACGAAACCAATAATCTCATCAGTAACGCTACTGCCGAAAGTATCTAGGTCAGTCGAATCAGTCAACGCCGCAAATACAATTTTGTCTGCTTCAGTACCACCGGTAATCGTATCAACGCCAGCACCACCAATAATCGTATCAGCTCCTGAGCCACCGATAAGTACGTCACCTGCGGATGAACCTGTAATGCTATCTGCTGCCGCTGAACCGGTAATAGAAGAACTATTCGCACCGGTTGCAGTAATCGTAAATCCTTCCGTTTGAACCGTTAAATCAACAACTAAACCAGCGACTCCATTCACTGTAATCCGTTCAACGTTTATGAGATTAGCATCGACCAATCCGGATAAAGACGTAGTTATCAACAGTGTGTCGTTGCCATCACCTCCGTTAATGCTATCGCCAACATTAGTAAAGGTAATAATGTCATTGCCCTCACCAGAATCAATTGAATCATTACCCGCCCCACCAGAAATACTATCCGCCTTTAAACTGCCATAAATAGTATCGTTGCCTACACTACCTGTAATCGTAACGGCTAATTTGCCTGCTGTAATTTTCGTTGCAGCACTTGGCGCGACAACAGTGCCGGATGTTTCTATACCCGATGCCCCCGCTACGCCACCTGTTAACGTGATATAACCTTTCGTATCATGTAACCATGATAGTGCATCGTCATTTAATGCCGCTACTTGGGCTTGCGTGAATGCTTCAAGTTGCGTTGCTGGCATTAACGCATTCAATTGTAAAGCCGTAATAGCAGGTACAGCCCCCGTGGATGTAACAGTCAACGCAGGAATTGCCGCACTTGCACTTAACCCTTTGAAGACTGTTGATTTCATCGACTCAATTTGATTCCCCGTTAACGCTGCTGCTTGAACACCGCTTAAACCGCCCACTTGCGTTGCAGTTAGGAAAAAAACTTGATCTGGTGTCAAGGCAGCAATATCGGTAGCATCAAAACCAGTGATGTTTAAATACTTAATCACATTGACATTTAGGGCTTCGATTGCCGCTGTTGTCAAACTCGTGGCTTGTGAAGCAGACCATTGTTTTATGACCGTTGATTTTAATGCCCCTACGCTATCGGCACTAATCGCAGCAATTTGTGCATTCGTAAACACCTTTGCTTGCCCCGATTTCAATGCTGCAAATTGTTCTTCTGTAATCGAGCTAAAGACTGAGGGCGACAGTAAGGGAAAAGCAGTTGTGCTGATTGCCGCAATGGAAGTAGGTTTCATAGCCGCAAAATCTTCGCCTTCTAATGCCGAAATTTGTGTAGCCGTTAACGTTTTCACTTGGGTGGGGGTGAGCACTGCCACTTGATCCGAAGTCAATGCCGCTATTTGAGCGGTACTCAACCCAGGAATGTTTTTTGATGTCAATCCAGTAATAGATGCCGAATCAATATCAGGCAATACCGAAACACTGATGGCTCCAACTTGTGCCGAGGTTAATGCGTTTATAGCGACTCGTGTCAACAATGCCGCGCCCCCCGCATCGATGGAAGCAATTTGACCCGTGCTTAAATAAGAAAATTGTGAGGGTCTCAAGGCGGCAAGTTGTCCGCTGCCAGTTAAATCAGAAAGTGTCAACCCCGCCATATTTTTGTCGTTAAAACCAGCAATGGCAGGAATACTCAACGCGGCAACATCTTCAGCATCTAATGCGGCAACTTTTTCAGATGTTAACACCCCAATTTGTGCCGCCGTAATAACGGAAGCTTGTTCTGAAGTCAGTGCTTTTACTTGCGCTACCGTTAACACGCTAAAACTTTTCGTTGGCAGTGCGGAGATAAATTTGTTATCTAAATTTTCAATAACATCGGTAGGCAGCAAAGGCAGAGATTTGGAAGGAAAACCGGGGGCTTGAAATTTTGTAAATGCCGGAGCCTGATCAGCCGTTAATCCAGTGGCTTGTTTGGTTCCAATCGCGGCGATTTGCACGGCATTTAACGCGGTAATTTGTTTGGATGTTAACAATCCCATACTTTCGCTAGACAACAATTTTATATTCAATCCCACTAAACCTTTGCCTACGGAAAATGCACTTAAATGATCTTCATCTAATGCGGCTAATTGGGAAGCCGTTAACGCATTCACTTGAGCAGACGTAAATGCTGCCATTTGTTCAGGCATTAACATATCCAATTGACTCGTCGTTAGTGACTTAACGGCAAGACTTGGAATGACTTTTAGACTAATGCCAGTCAATGCGTCTGGATCGACATATTTTAATTTTGGGGTGAGGTAATCAACAGTTTTTGTGGTCAATACAGCCAATTGGTCAGCCGTTAAACCTTCCACTTGTGTTTTGGTCAGTATTGAAAAATCTTTGCTTGTAAATTTAGCAAAAATTGCGGGTGTAACTTCTTCGATGGGTGTAGTTGCAGTAAACGTGAACGTTGTAGTAGACATTTCTAAATCCTCTGTATGGAAAAATTAAACGAATTGCACAAACAGTTAAAACTTTTACCAACATCTTGATAGATAGCAAGACGCACTTAAGTTTTTATCACAACTCAAATACAAAGGATAGAGAAACAGTATGACGAAAATGCGCGTTAGACTTAATTTTACAGCCGCTGCGAGGTTAAAAATTCCACTGCGTCCAATCGCTAGATAATTTCCATTGTGAGTTGGCAATCACTTGAGTTTGTAGCGGTAACGGCAATGCGTCATCGTCAAAAAACACTTTTATTGCGACTAAATAATGCGCGTCAGCCACTAAATTTTTCGCCGCAATCAAAGGTAAATCACGCACCGTCGCCATTGTATTTAACGCCGTGGTGAGCGTTGAAAAATTACGCACTTCGCCAGTATTTTCATTTCTAACGCGGTACATATTCAGCAGCGCGTGATATTGCAATTCATAACGTAGCGTTTGTTTTGACAGCGTTTTATTGAGCCAAAAATCATGCTGTTGTTGGAGTTTAATTTTAATCGTCCAAAACAACGGCACACCATTTTGCAACGCTTCATTTGCCTGTGGACTGAGGTGATAATCCAAATCCGCTGCTAAAATATATTCGCCATTTTGTACACTGGTTTCAGCGTGTTTAACTTCGGCAGCGTATTCATTGGCGTGAGCTGTGTTAAACAAAATTACGACAACCATCAATAAAACTCGACAACTCATTATTTCGCTTGTCCACCCGAAAATAATCGGTATGCTGGATTATTTGTTTCTTCGCGAAAATTAAATCCCAACGTTTTCAGACAGGCATGAAAATCATCTTGCTGTGTGGATTCAATTTGTAAACCCATTAACACTTTTCCAAACGCTGCGCCGTGATTGCGATAATGAAACAAACTGATATTCCAACGTCCACCCAATTCGGTTAAAAAATTAAGTAGCGCATTAGGACGTTCTGGGAATTCAACGCTATAAATCACTTCTGTTGTGTCGCAAGGCGCGTGACCACCAACCATATAACGGATGTGTTCTTTGGCGAGTTCATTTGTTGTCATATCAACTACTTTAAAATCATGTGGTTGTAAATGTTCAATTAACGTTGCACGGTCTTTAATTTCGCCATTACTCGAAATACCAACAAAAACTTGTGCGTTTGCAGAATCAAAATAACGGTAATTAAATTCGGTGATATTGCGCCCATTTAATAATTGGCAAAAATGCAAAAAACTCCCTGGTTTTTCAGGAATTGTCACCGCCAACAAAATTTCTCGATGTTCACCCACTTGAGCGCGTTCAGCGACATAACGTAAACGATCAAAATTGATATTTGCACCACTGTCGATAGCAACTAAAGTTTGATTGGTAACGTTTTCGCGTTCAACGTATTTTTTCAAACCTGCGGTTGCTAACGCGCCAGCCGGTTCAGCAATCGAACGGGTGTCGTCGAAAATATCTTTAATTGCCGCGCAAATTTCGTCGGTTGAAACCGTAATCACTTCATCAACATATTTTTGCGCTAAGGCAAACGGTTCTGCGCCGATTTGTTTGACGGCTACACCATCGGTAAATAAACCGACTTGTTCTAAAACCTTACGTTCACCAGCTTCTAGGGCTTGATTTAAACAATCAGAATCTTCGGGTTCAACGCCAATAATTTTAATATCAGGACGCACAAATTTTGAGTAAACCGCCACACCAGCAATCAGTCCGCCACCACCGACAGGCACAAAAATCGCGTCTATTTTTCCAGTGTGTTGACGCAAAATTTCCATTGCAACCGTGCCTTGACCCGCAATCACATCGTCGTCGTCGTAAGGATGAATGAAAACGCGCTCTTCTTTTTTGGCTAACTCGTAAGCGTAATCGCAGGATTCGCTGTAAGAATCGCCGAACAAAATGATTTCTGCACCCATCGCTTTGACAGATTGGCTTTTAATTTCAGGCGTTGTGGTTGGCATGACAATGAGCGCATTTATGCCCAAACGTTGCGCGGATAACGCTACGCCTTGTGCGTGATTTCCAGCCGATGCGGCGATGACACCGCATTTTTTTTGCTCATCACTGAGTAACTTCATTTTGTTGTACGCGCCACGCAATTTAAACGAAAACACCGATTGCAGGTCTTCGCGTTTTAAGAAAACTTGGTTTTGGGTACGAAGCGAAAGGGTTTTGGCGAAATCTAACGGGGTTTCAATGGCAACGTCATAAACAGACGCGCTCAGTATTTTTTTGATATAGCGTAAAGGCATAAGTGTATCGCTGATAAAGGATGTGATAACGCACCATTATCGCACAAGCAAAGCAAGTTGCTTTTTACAACGTTACAAAAAATTGGATATGCTAATAACCCCACCCAAAAGAATTAGTTATGGGTGGGTAATTCAGCACAGTTGTTAATGTGCGTCATCCGTATGCCATTGTGGCAACATCACAATGCAATTTGGTTTAAAACCTTGGTCTTTCAAGGTATCAATACTTTTGATTTTTTCCATTTTTTGCAAATCAATCACACTAATCGAACCATCATCCATGTTCGGCAAATTCAAAAAGCTGTTTTGCACAATGGCGTATTTTTCGTCAGGCGAGAAAACAACGTGATGTGCGCCGCCAGCCGTGGGAATGGATTTGATTAACGTCGGTTTCGTTAGCGATTCGCTGATGTCAAAAATGTTCAATGCCCCAGGATTTGCCGTGGTGATAAATAATTTGTCATGTTTTTGATTGAAATAAATTTCCAGCGGCACGCCTTGTTTTACGTCAGCAAAATCATAAGCCGGTTGGAAATCAAAACCATGATGATTTTTTTCCCATGTCGCTGCCCACAATTTACCTTCAAACATGGTATTCACATAAGCCAACGGCGGATTTGCGTGAGGTACAAAAACCGCTTCCACTGTTGATGACCCTGCACCACCCACTTTATGCGTTGATAATACTTTGCCCGTTGTCGCTTCAATTACAGTAACGCTATCGCCTGGATCGCCTAAATCAGAGGCTCGCACGGTACTTGTCACCATAATGCGATTGATGTCTTCATTCAAACCAATCCCATGCGGATATTTAATAAACGTCTCTTTTTCATCGGCAGCAATCACTTGTTTCACTTTATCGGTTTGCGCGTCACCAACGATGACATTGCTCGAACCCATACAGGTCAAATACCACGTTTTTTTATCAGAGGTAAACACCATGTCTTCGGCAACTTGGCATTCTGGCACACTGATGTCTTCAATTTGGAACGGTTTGCGTTTCATATCGATAAAGCGTAACGCGCCATTGCCCAATGCGGTGATATAGGCTTTGCTTAAATCTTTGTTGTAAAAAATATGGTGTGCAACAGCATCGGGTGGCAAAGGTAAATCGTTGATGATTTTGCCAAATTGCGGCGAATCTGGGTCAACGTTAATAATTGCAATGCCTTCTTTACGAGGCATTTGTCCGGGTTTACTTTCGTAATTGACCATTGCCAACATTTCGGCAGAACTGATGACGGGGGCAAGTAGCAGCAGGCTACACAATGCGTTTGTTATTGTTTTTTTAATCATTGTCGTGGCTCGTAAAAAATTTTAGTCATAAAAAAAGCGCGTTTACGACCTAATCCGTAAACACGCTTTTGAGTGGATTAACCTTCGGCTGTGCTTGGGTCGATGATGCTTTTAATTTCAGCGATATTCGTAATTGGGAAACCGCCTTTTTCAGCGTGTTCGCGCAAAGCGTCTTCATTGTCGGCAATCAAAATGCAATAGACTTTGTCAGGTGTCACGAAACTTTCCAGCCAATGCACATTAGCATTCATTTTGCACGAAACGCCACACGATGTTTGTGCGATTCCTTGTAATTGTTCAGCGGTTAAACCCCCAGCATTTGGGATGTCACGTTCGACGATATATTTAGGCATGATAATTCCTCATTGAATTGTAAAGTTAAAAAAAGGCACAGCTTGTTAAAACGCAATTCGTCATCGCGCTTTAAAAAAATCGCCCAGTAATTCTTGATAACATTGTGTTAATGGCGCGGTGGATTGTTCAATTTTCATGCGAAGTAACGCGCCTTGCCACGCATTTATCCATAAATCGGCGAGTTCACGCGCCGTTTTGTCGGTGCGAATCGTACCTTCCGATTGTGCGCGACTAAATCCCACTTCCCACACATCGCGGTAACGACTTAATGCGGTTCGTAATGCCGCACGACACACGTCGCTGGTGTCGCCCACTTCGCCAGTAAGATTGCCTAACAAGCAGCCCCCTTTGAATTCGGTATGTTCTAATTCAGCTATGGCTTCTTGCAAATAACGCTCTAAAGCCGCAAGTGCATTGCCTTCATATTGCGCCAAATAATTTTGCAGTTTGACAACATACGGCTCGATGTAATGAGCAATAATTTCAGCTGCAAAATTCTCTTTACTCCCAAAATAGTTATAAAAAGACCCTTTTGGAATTTGCACCGCGTCGAGAATTTCTTTTAAACCCGTACCGTGATAACCCTGCTGCATTAGCAACGCTACGCCATGATTGAGTAAGTTCTCTCGATTGATTTGTTTTTGTTTAATCTGTTCCATGCGTGAAATAATACGACCGGTTGTCTTATGTTGTCAACTTAAAAAACTTGCTGAACGAATTAGTTATCCCTCAGCAAGTGTTTTGTCCGTTACAAATTCAACGGATTTTTCGGATCAACACCATCCATAAATGGCAAACGTCGGTCTTGATGCGTAATTTGATAAACTTTCCCCAGCCAATTATTGAATACTGCTTTTGCTGTATCCCGCCACGTCACGTCAATATGTTCACGCACCAACATTTCTGGAAAATCAGGAAACGGCTGGTGATTCAATTTTGCGGCGAGAACTTTTTGTGCATAATCCGCAAAAATCGTTTTCACTTCGTCATCAAAATAGTGTTCAGGGTAGGGCGGATACGTTGTAATTTCACCCCGATAAAAACGCACTACTTCACGTTTGTATTCTTTGAGTAAACTAACATCATCGTATTCGGGATGTCCCTGAAAAAACACAATTCGAAAACCATCCGCGCTGGTTGCTAAATGAACCCCAGCTTCTACACTCGTTGCCAATACGTGCAACCCAAATTTTTCCATATCACTTTGAAAAATTTCATTAAATCTGGAATGCGGTACATCAAAGCGCGTATTGATTTCAGCGACAAGCGGATGTGTTCTATCGACGAGCGTATGTGAAAAAACTCCCCAGCGTTTTTCGGGTAAACGGGTTCGTGCGACACCGTAACAATAATGAATAATCGCGTGTGTCGCTAAACACGAACACAAAATTGACGTGACGTTTTCTTTTGCCCACGAAAATACTTCGGTCAGCGGTAGCCAAAAATCTTCGTCAGGCAAAAACTCACCCGTTACATTCGCACCACTGATAATCAGTGCGTCCAACCCGTCCGTTTTGATTTTAGAAAAGGGTTCATAGTATTTATCAATATGCGCCTGCGTTTCAGGGCTACGTTGCAAACCGTCAATGGTGAACGGATGCACATGAAATTGTGCGATTTGATTACATGCGCCAACAAGCCGAAAAAATTGCCTTTCAGTTGCTTCTAATGCTGCGTCGGGCATCATGTTGAGCAAGCCAATATGGATTTCACGAATTTCTTGATGGCTGGCGCGATCCGCATCTACAATTTCTTCACCTTCTTCACGCAATCGCTGAAACGTGGGTAAATCGGTATGAGCAACTAAAGGCATCGTGCCTCCTTAGCCATTTTGTTTTGCCAATGCGGCAGCAATCAATCGAATAAAATCATCTTCCGTTTCAACTTTCGCCATGTCATTACCGTCGATGGTATAACCATATTTTTCTGCGATGGCTTCATAACGCGGCACACGAGCTTTGAATAATTCAGGAAAAACCCATGTTACAAACTCATCGGGTGGCATAACATCCGTCGAAGCGTAATTTTTTAACGCTAAGAATTCCTCCAACTTTTCATCTAAAAATGCTTCGCGGTAATACAGCGGTTTGGGTTCATTTCTAGCACGGTCAATAATCGTTTGTTCCAGTTCAGGCGGAATTCTAATGTAAATAATCAGTGTATTTTGGGCGAGAACTTCCAATGCTTCTTCACAATCTAACTCACAAACGCTGCCACCGGCATCATTGATAAAATGGTTGTAACCGTAAATATCCTCGGCATTATGAATAAACGCTGGCACGTCTTTCATGGCTTCAATTTCAGCGTGACGGTGTAAATTTTGTCGATGTTTAAATTCTTTCAGCGATAAACCACCTTGTTTTGCATCGCCTAATTTCCCCAAATAACTCGATACCGCTGTCAGATTATCAAACGAAATTTTACTTTTAATATAGAGCGAATCGGCGCGAAGTAATTCCCGCAAAAATGGCACGCTCATCGCCTGACGTTTGATATTGTCCAAAATGGGTTCTTTTAGATATTTCGTACCGATTCGATAATCACCTGAATAGTGGTACCACTTAGTTTTTGGCAGTTTATCTGCCAGCGTCGTTTTACCTGCCCCCGACATTGCTAGTAATGTAATGTGTTTCGACTTACAGTCGATAAATTCTTGAGCCGTCATTTTCATGAGTTTGTACCTTGTAAAATAAAAAGTTAGCAAATTATATAACAGTTAATAAGCGGGTTGGTCAGTCGCTCTAAATTTGGTAAGCTGAAAACGCAATTAAAGTGCGTTCAATCAATCTGCACAATCGCTGATTTAACAAAAAAATTAAGAGGGCGTATGAACATCGATGAAATTGCCGTAAGAATTCCACATTACCAATTGCTTGAAGTATTAGGCGAAAGTTTAGAATCATCCGTTTTCAAAGCGGTTTCTAAGCAAGATGCTCATAATTTCTATGTTCTCAAATTGTTCCATCATCCGCTTCAACAAGAAATTCAGCGACGTTATTTGCGCCAAAAAGTTGAACGCTTAAAAATTATTCACGACAAGCGTGTGATTACGCCGATAGTTTTTGAATGTTTTGGTGACATACAGTTTTTAGTAAAGCCTTACTTTGCCGGTTTTATTCCGCTTAATAAATGGTGCGAACAACAACCGATTGCGCTAAATGATTTTTTCAAAATTGCCACTGAATTAGCGCAAATTCTTAACGTCATTCACGACGCAGGTATTATTCATGGCGGCATTAAACCACACAACATTCTAATTCATCCCGAAACGCTTGCTGTTCATGTGACCGATTTCATCTCGCCGATTGATATTCGTGAAATCAGTCACTTTATTTATGATCATGATTTTGTCAAAAGCACGCTCGCCTACACATCGCCGGAACAAACGGGACGTATCAATCATCGAGTCGATTTTGCCACCGATATGTATTCGTTGGGCATTGTGTTTTATCAATTACTCACAGGACAGTTACCGTTTAAAGATACTGATCCACTGGAATTGATTCACGCCCATCTCGCTGAAGAAGCGATACCCGTGCATCACGTTAATCGAGCCTTGCCGTCAATACTTGGCGATATTGTCGCCAAAATGTGTTTGAAAGAGCCAGAAAAACGTTATCAAAGTAGCTTAGGATTAGCGGCAGATTTACAACGTTGTGCGATTGAATATACAGCTTCGGGGCAAATCACGCCTTTTGTTGTTGCGCGACAAGATTATCAACGGCGGGTGGTGTTTATTTCCAAAATGGTCGGACGAACCACTGAAGCAAAAGTTGTGTTACAACAATATGATCAAGTGACACACGGTGGTTTTGCAGCCGTCTTTATTTCGGGATTATCGGGTATTGGCAAAACGCGCTTGATTCAAGAACTACAATGTCCGCTTGTAGAACATCGTGGTTATTTCACATCGGGAAAGTTTGATCAATATCAAAAAAACATTCCATACAGTTCACTCTTGCAAGCCTTGCGAAATCTTGTTCGTACATTGTTGACGGAAAGTGATGCACGGGTCGATTTTTGGAAAAAACATATTTTGGAAGCCATTGGTGCACAAGGTCGTGTGATTTGTGATGTGATTCCCGAACTCAGTATTTTGATTGGCAAACAACCCGACGTGTCGAATTTGCCGCCGGTCGAAGCGCGTCATCGATTTAATAATTTACTCGGACAATTTTTAGCGTGTTTGGCACATCGGGATTATCCGTTGGTGCTATTTATTGATGATTTGCAATGGTGCGATAGCGCGACATTTGATTTTTTGGGCTATGTCTTTGCTAACGTGGCGGATTATCCCTATTTATTTTTTATTGGCGCGTATCGCAACAATGAAGTGGATGCTAATCATCCGTTAACTCAGCTCATGCGAACAATGACGGAACATAAACTGCCAGTACATGATTTACGGTTGATGCCGCTCAATGCAAGCGATTGTCACGAGATGATTGCGTACATTTTAGATTTGCCATTAGAGCAATGTGCAGCGTTGGCGAATTTTCTTGTAAATTTAACCGAAGGCAATCCATTGTTTGTGAGCGAAAGTCTGTCATGGCTCTACAACGAGGAACTGCTACGGTTCAATCAGGGCGAGCAATGTGATTTGGATATGGTGAAAATCAGTCAGTCCAATATGCCAACAACGGTAGTCGAGTTGTTTAGCGCAAAGGTAAATCACCTGCCACCTGAAACCATTGAAATTTTGATGTTATGCGCGTGTATGGGCAATCGATTTGCTGCTGAAGAAGTGTCGCTCATTCAAGAAGTCGACGTACAAACGCTGTTTGAACGATTACGTCCGGTACTCAATTCCGGTCTGTTGACGGAAAATAAAACCGAATTACAGTTTGTTCACGACAGAGTGCAAGAAGCGGTATTACGCTTTTTACATCCCGAACAACGCCGCGCGATTCATTGGCGAATTGGACAGCATTTGTTGAACGGTACGCCGATTGACGAAGAACTTGAACAACAAGACAATTTATTTACCATCGTCGCGCATTTGAATTTAGGTCGCCTCGAATCACTTTCAGAAAAAGAAACGCTAAATTTAGCGACATTGAATTTTTATGCGGGTAACAAAGCGTTAAACGCTTTAGCAACACACGCCGCAAATGAATACTACCGAAACGGCATTGATTTATTGCCTGCCGATGCGTGGGAAAAGCATTACGCGCTCACGTTTCGTTTGCATCAACGGTTAGCGAAAACGGAATTGATGGCGGGGCGTTATGATTTATCCGAAAAATTGTTAGATACGTTATTGAATCAAGCCATCGATGATTTAGACCGCACAGAAACATTAGCGGAACAAACCACGTCGTTGTCGTCGATTGGCAATTTTATCAAAGCGATTGAAACGGCAAATCGGGGCTTAAGTTATTT
>JAQTOX010000078.1 GCA_028713055.1 Methylococcales bacterium
GGATGTTTAACGATAGGCGTAACGCTGGTATGTATGTTCGCATTTCCAGTGTTACGCAAAATGGATAGATTTCCGAAGGTGATTGTTTCGTGACAGACATTGTTCAACATCTGTCACGATAAGTTCGAAAGCCGTGTTGCGACAATTAAGTGCCGCCCAAAATGAATGCCATAAAAATTAAATAAGCGATGGCTGCAACGCGCCGTGCTGTTTTGCTTTGTTCGTAGTTGTTCATAGAGTTATGTTACTCGGCTATGATGTTAAAGTTTTCTGGGTTGTAAATAACAGACGACCTACCATTTTTGATTACGTTCCCTTTGCATTCTATTTGTAATCCGTCTCGATGTGCGTCTGTAGCATTTTTATAATCAGAAGCATGTAGTTTCACTTTAATTTTTCTCTTATTACCACAGTTATCAGTATGCAAAACTGTTATTAGACCGTCGCTTTTTGATTCAGCTCTATCCAAAGCAATAACATAGCCCTCAACAAATAATTCTTCTGGTTCTTTTTCGTGAAAATTCTCAGCGGCTTTTTTTATAAAAGGCATCATCTCCTTAGAAAATGATAAATGTGTTCTATTTATCGTCGGTTTGTTGATTAGTTCATTACAAAACCAGGAAACATCTATTTCAGTTTGTTGAAAACAATTTTCGTATTCGTCCCCTGTAACCGCTTCACATAACAATGCACTAACCCCTTGTGAAATTGCCTCTTCAAAAGCCTCGGGGTGGAAAGTTCCACTTTTAGTGATTCCTGTTGCAATATAATGCAGAGCATCAAGACCCTCTAACATGGTAACAACAGCCTGTCTTTCAAATGGGACTATATCGAATATTTCTTTTTGCTTTATTGCTATAGGAGAAATTATTTTTGTAATGAAACTTCCCCTTTCTGTTTGTCCTAATCGAAGTTTCTTTCCATACTCCGTCACTTGAGCTTCTTTTCTGGCAGGGAATAAAGCCTTTTTTTCAAGAGTTGCACAAGCTCCAGCAATGACTAAGTTTTTTGCTCTTTGAATCACAGATAAACCATATTCAAAAGGTAAAGAACTAGAACGGGTATTCATAGGATCAAACACTCGTACTCTGACAACGTCCCCTATTGTCAATGTATCAATATCCTCAAGAAGATCTAATTGTGAGCGTTGTTCAGATGTAGCTAACGTTTTTATGGTTCGTCCCATTGCCTGAGAAAAATCACCCAATTCATTATCTTCTGGTAGCCATATTCTGTGCTTTTGCCCCGTCCCATCTAATTCCCATATTGAAAAAGTATTATCAACGCGCTTTACACATACCCAATCATTAGAAAGTAAATAACTTTGCAAATCTTTAGAAGACAGAGCATTGAATACACTGTCATCGGTAATTTCAACTTTCATATATCCTCCCCATTCGCCAGTTTATTCATTAAATTTTTGAGCGTTTCAATTGTGAATTGTTGTGCAGTCGGTATTTTTATGGAAACGTTCTTTTCGTTATAAGTTTCGGGCATTCCTTTTATAGATACCCAGTAACTAAGATGATTAAGCGTGATTGAGTTTTCATTGTGTTGTATCCAATCGTCACAGTCTTTAGGGACGTGTAAAACAACCAATATTCTAGGATTCATGCACTTTCGCCGTAAATCATTATAGTTTTTTATGGATAGCGGGTAATTCAAATATCCTGCATGAGGCTTATGAGCAAAAGTGCATTTTAGTTGAACCCTCAGACTTTCAATTTCAGGATATGTGTTTCCATTGCCGCGCTGAGTAACCGAACAGTCGATACTGTCTTCATCGACTGTTATTTCCTCCAGCGCGTAGCCCGCCGCTGATACAATTGCACGGATATAAGCAATACTAAATTGTTCTTGCTGCTTTGTTTTAGATATTTGAAAACTCATTAGCCATTCTATTTCAATTTATATAAGCCTAAATCAGTCAATCGACCAAAATCCATTCAGTGGAAGCCGTACACTGGTATCACTCAACTTGACGGCAACGATTACACATTATTGCATTGATTAAATCTAGGCACTATTTTTACCACATCAAAGTTGCCCTTATTTACCCCAACGCCCGAACGCGCAACTTCCGACCTTTGATTTTGCCTTCTTGCAAACGTGACAGCGCAATATTCGCGCTGGTGCGTTTAATCGCCACATACGTTCGCACATCGAAAATATCAATTTTGCCGACTTCGCTACCCGCTAAACCCGCTTCACCCGTCAACGCACCCAAAATATCAGCAGCACGAATTTTACTTTTACGTCCACCATCAATCACTAACGTTACCATCGCAGGTCTGAGCGTTGTATTTTTGGGAAGTTTTGCAGGATTAAATTTGTCCCATTTAATCGACGTGTTTTGATAGGTTTCAATCGCTTTCGCACGTTCTAATTCAGATTCGGCGCAAAGACTAAACGCAAAGCCTTTTTGGCCCGCTCGTCCTGTTCGACCTACGCGATGCACATGAACTTCGGGATCTGGTGATAAGTCATAAATAATCACCGTCGATAAATCTTTAATATCCAAACCACGCGCCGCAACGTCTGTGGCGACTAAAACAGAACAACTTTTATTGGCAAACCGAAGCAAGGTTTGATCGCGTTCGCGCTGATCTAAATCGCCTGTTAACGAAAGTGCCGAATAACCTTGCTGTCCCAACCAGTCCTCAATCACTTGGCAATTGTATTTTGTGTTACAAAAAATAACGGTCGATTCAGGTTGATGTTTCGCCAATAACGCGACTACTGCTAATGGTTTTTGCAGCTCTTCGGCTTTATAAAAAAACTGTTCTATTTGCCCTTCGTGATGGGTTTCATCAACAGTAATTTCGACGGGCGACTGTTGAATATGTGCGCTCATTTCCAAAATCGAATCAGGATACGTCGCCGAAAATAACAACGTTTGTTTCGTTTTAGAAGTCTGTTTAACGACAAACGAAATTTGATCTTCAAAACCCATGTCGAGCATTCGGTCGGCTTCATCCAAAACCAAAACGCGCAATTTTTTTAAGCTCAAACTTTGGCGTTTCAAATGGTCTTGAATGCGTCCTGGCGTACCGACCACAATGTGTGGCGCGTGTTGATTCAACGATGCAATCTGATGTCCTTGTGGTACACCGCCACAAAGCGTCAGCAATTTTATATTCGGGATAAAAATAGCCAAACTACGAATCGCTTTGCTGACTTGGTCGGCTAATTCGCGGGTCGGACACAATACCAACGCTTGTGTTTCATAAAGGTTTACATCGAGTTTTGACAATAAACCGATGCCAAAAGCGACGGTTTTGCCACTACCGGTTTTTGCTTTGGCAATAATATCGTCACCCGCCAAAATGAATGGAATGCTTTGCGCTTGAATCGGGGTCATTTCGGTATAACCCAACGCTTCGATGCTTTGTAATAATGGAGCAGAAATGTCGGCACTGGAAAATTTAACAGGTTGTTGCATTTGATAGGCTCTTGAAAATAAAAAATAAAGTTGGGCAGTATATCGTCATGAGACAAAATCTGCTGCGACTAATTCAATTGTCTACGTTAGTTAGCAAATAAGCCACTGCCACCGCTGGCGCACAATCCGCTGCATTAAACGCCAATTCGTCATGACTTGATGTGAATAGCATCGAAAAATCAACGTAAGGATAATTTAAATTTTCGGCAATTTCTTGAACCAAAAATCGCCCAATTCCTGCGCCAATCAACGGAATTTTTTCGGTCAAAGAATGTCGTGCTAATTGCAATATGCAACTTTGCTGAATGCGCTTGGTGTGTTGTTGACGAATATCACGCGCCACCGCTTGCCATCGTGCCAATTCGGTAACGTTAAAATCATCGCCCACCATGCGTGATAAACGTCGTGCGCTGGCTTCAATAGTTTTTTCCGTACCATCCGCAGTTGGTGTTTGATCATGATTTTCAGATAATTCACCTGTTAAACGATACACATCAGCCATTGTGGCAAAATGCTCCGCCATTACGCCAACGAGTTGTCCGTTATCTGAAACGGTTTGTGTGACTGCCATGACTGGAGTTCGTACGATGCCTGTGTAAATGAGTTCCCCTGAAATTAGCCGTCCATAATCGCTACAATGCAATGCCATTACTTCGTTGTTTTCGCACAGTAAAATATCTGTCGTTGTACTCCCCATATCAACAAACAAACAATCTTTAAACTGCCTTGCCGCCAACGATGCACTGGCAAGCCAATTTGTAGAGGCAATCATCTCGTAATGTGTTTCATCAATTGCGCTGACAGGTAATAATCCCAATTTACCGCAAAAAATCTGCACTTCATTATTCGTTAATAACGTCGTCATCGTTTTAATAATTTGCTGCACACCGTCATGACGATTAGCAAACAAATCTACCAATTCACCCGTCATCGTTAGCGCGTGACATTGATTGGCTTGCGTCGGAAGTTTTGTCAACAGTGTTTGCACGGCAAATTCTAAGTAATTTAGTCCTTGCCACAACGGACATGGCTCTTGATAAACGGCGATAATTTGACGTTGATAAACAACGGCGACTTTAACGTGTGCGCCGCCAATGTCCCAACCTAGAACGTAATTTGTCATAACATGATTTTGAAAAGTAAGTAAGAAAACCTATTTTGCCACGAATCATGACGTCAGCTAATCTAATGCCCAAATTATGCTACAATTCGCGACATTCCCTAGCTAAAACGCCTTTTTCTCATGATTAACATTGGTAAAATAAACACGCTTAAAATCAGTAAACAAAACAGTTCTGGCATTTATTTGAGTGACGAATCTGGCAAACAAGTTTTGTTGGTTGACAAAAAACCGTTGAAATACGAATTAGATGATAGCGTTGACGTTTTTGTTTTTGTTGATGGCGATGAACATCTCGCCGCAACGACTCAAAAACCGTTAGCACAAGTCGGTGACATTGCTTATTTGAAAGTTGTTTCTGTGAATTATTACGGTGCATTTTTAGAATGGGGATTAGCAAAGAATTTGCTCGTACCGTTTAGCGAACAGCATCATGAATTAGAGGTGGGCGAATCGTATTTTTTCAAACTCTTTTTAGATGATAAAGAACGTTTTGTTGCGACGACTAAACTTAATCACTTTCTTGCCGACGAAGTGAAACCTGATGAATTTACGGTAGGACAAAAAGTAAATTTGTTGATTGCCGATGAAACTGATTTAGGTGTTAAAGCGATTGTGAATAATGCTTATTGGGGATTACTCTATGAAAATGAGATTTTTCAAACCTTACAAAAAGGGCAGCGTATCGATGGCTATATCAAAACGATTCGAGACGATTTGCGATTGGATTTGGTACTGAATGAAATCGGCTACGGCAAAGTTACCACGCTGACGGATACTATTTTAAAAATGTTACGCGACAATGGTGGTGAACTCGCAGTGAGCGATAAAAGTGAACCTGAAAAAATTTACACGCTGTTTGGTGTGAGTAAAAAAGTGTTTAAACAAGCTATTGGCGCGTTATATAAGCAAAAATTAATTGAAATTAAACAAGCAACAATTCGTCTAATTTAACCCTAAAATTATTGATTTTGACGCGATGAGGATGATGAAAAATGCGAAAGATCAACTTACATACACTACGAAAAAAGGAGAAAATTGTGAATCCACGATTTAAATCGAACACCAAAAAAAATCACTTGTTTGAACTTAGCGCACATGAAAAACCGGAAGTCATGTTACAAGAGGCAACCGATTTTTTACAAACGCTAGAAAATTTACGCCAAGAACTTATCACTCGTGATGCAGCGTATGTTGCCGCAAAAAAAAGTGGTGATAAAGAACAAATGGAACAGTATCGCCAACTTTCCAGTACGATGAGTCAAAAATGTCTCGATTACAGTCGAGATTTGTGTGACGCAGCGATTCCCCATTGGGTAGATGGTAATTTACCCAAAGAAAAAGTGGGACTTGCTAAACATGCTTATGACGTTATTCGCAATAAGATGTGTGCCTCGTTAGACGTTTTTGATAACGATTTATTGCCGAATGCTCACGCTTTAATTACTTTTGCTGAAGGGCGATTTTAATCTCTAGTTTGAAACTCTTCAGCCAAAATCTTTGATTTGGATTTGGCTGGAGATGTCTGTATTTCCCCCGATTCAACCAATCCTCAAGTGACAGACGACGTTAGTATTACCGCTCGTTACTTGAAATGATAGTCGCCCTCAAATCTGTACTTAACCACCTAAAATTCGACGCGCCAATAAATCCGCTCGAACGCTTCAAATACAAGGCGTTCTAATGGTATATTGACGGCGATAAAAACAAGAAAAATGCAGTTCTAACTAGGAGAGTTCTTAAATGATTAACGAAAGTGTTGATAAGTCAAAACGGCAGTTCCTCACTACGGCATTAACCGTAGTGGGTGCGGTCGGTACGGGCTATTTAGCGGTTCCTTTTTTATCGCAAATGCAGCCCAGTGTAAAAGCAATGGCGGCAGGCGCACCCGTTGAAGTCGATATTAGCAAAATAGAAGAAGGGCAATTGATTCGTGTCGCGTGGCGCGGTAAACCTGTATGGGTTTTACAGCGTTCACCCGAAACTTTAGAAACCCTAAAAACTTTAGACGGTCAATTGCGTGATCCGCAATCCGAAGAATCAAATCAACCCACATCAAGCAAAAATTCTGTGCGTTCAATGAAACCAGAAATTTTTGTCGCCGTGGGTTTGTGTACCCATTTAGGTTGTTCACCAACGTTTAGACCCGAAGTCGCACCACATGATTTGGGGGCGGATTGGAAAGGGGGGTTTTTCTGTCCATGTCATGGTTCATGGTTTGATTTAGCGGGACGTGTTTATAAAGGCGTTCCTGCACCAACCAATTTAGAAATCCCCCCTTATCGTTACATTACTGAAACGCTGATTATAGTTGGTGAAGAGGAGAAAGCGGCATGAACATCAAACCTACGCGTTTAAGAATGTGCGGTAATTGGGTACTCGAACGTTTCCCATTGGCACAAGTTTGGAATGAACACATGGCGCATTATTACGCGCCAAAAAACTTCAACTTCTGGTATTTCTTTGGATCATTAGCGTTACTCGTTTTGGTGAATCAATTTGTAACGGGCATTTTGCTCACCATGAATTATAAGCCTGACGCAAAATTAGCTTTTGATTCGGTTGAATACATTATGCGTGATGTGAATTGGGGTTGGTTAGTGCGCTATATGCACTCGACAGGCGCATCCGCATTTTTTATTGTTATTTATCTGCACATGTTCCGAGGCTTACTTTACGGTTCGTTCAAACAGCCACGCGAATTGATTTGGATTTTCGGCATGTTGTTGTTTGTTGCTCTGATGGCAGAAGCCTTTATGGGTTATTTGTTACCTTGGGGACAAATGTCATATTGGGGCGCACAAGTAATTATTTCACTATTCAGCGCAATTCCCGTAATTGGTGATGATTTGTCGTTGTGGATTCGCGGCGATTACGTTATTTCTGATGCAACTTTAAACCGCTTTTTCGCGTTTCACGTTATCGCGGTGCCATTGGTTTTAGTGTTACTCGTATTTATGCACATTGTGGCATTACACGAAGTTGGCTCGAACAATCCTGACGGTATAGATATTAAAAAATCAAAAGATCCTTGGGGTCATCCGGTTGATGGTATTCCGTTTCACCCTTATTACACGGTAAAAGATGTTGTGGGCGTGGCGGTATTTATGCTGTTTTTTGCGACGGTAATTTTCTATATGCCAGAAATGGGCGGTTACTTTTTAGAACACGCCAATTTTATTCCTGCTGACCCTATGAAAACACCAGAACACATTGCCCCAGTTTGGTATTTCACACCTTTTTATTCAATTCTTCGCGCGATTCCCGATAAATTTGCGGGCGTAATTGGTATGGGTGGCTCGATTGTCGTGTTGTTTTTATTGCCGTGGTTAGATCGTGGCAAAGTGAAATCGATTCGTTATCGTGGTGGCATTTACAAAAAAGCGTTAATGTTATTTGTGATTAGTTTCATTGCTTTGGGTTATTTAGGTACGCAACCTGTCACACCTTTAGCCACAATGATGGCGCGTATTTTTACGGCAATTTATTTTGGTTTTTTCTTATTGATGCCTATTTATACACGTTGGGAAAAACTCAAACCCGTGCCAAATTACCTCACAATGCAACCTACATTGGAAGAACGTATTCCAGACATGATTGCAGTGTTTAATGAAGTGGTTGAAACGGAATCTGTTACTACAGACACTGGCGTAACGGTATCTAAAAAACGCTTTAATCCAACAGGCGCGAAAAATGTTTTGATTCGCACGGCAAAAAATTTGAAAGAGAGCCTCGACTGATATGAAAAAATTACTTTCACTGTTTTTATTAGTTTTGTCGGTCAATGTGTTCGCTTCTGGCGTAGATTTGCAGGATGCGGATGTTGATTTAACCGATAAAGTATCGTTGCAACGTGGCGCGAAACATTTTGTGACCTATTGTTTGGGCTGTCACAGCGCAAAACAGATTCGTTATTTACGGATAGCCAACGATTTAGGCTTAGATGAAAAGCACGTTTTAAATGATATTGCGCCAGAAGGTGCGGGCATTTATGATCAATTGCATTCGGCAATGAATAAGCATGATGCTGAAAAATGGTTCGGTACACAACCGCCTGACTTATCATTGATTGCGCGTTCACGTGGTGCGGATTGGCTTTATAGCTATTTGAAAAGTTTTTACGTGGATAAAAATCGTCCATTTGGCGTGAATAACGCGATTTTTGAAGATGTCGGCATGCCTAATCCGTTGTGGCAATTACAAGGTGAACAAAAACCTGTTTTTGCTAATGCTGGCGAAAGACAGGGACTTGAAAAATTGGTGAGCGTGGGCAATGGTACACAATCGACAGAAGAATTTGATCGTACAGTTAACGATTTGGTAAATTTCTTGGTATATGTCGGCGAACCGGTGCAACTTGAACGCCAACAAATGGGCAAATATGTGCTGTTTTTCTTGTTAATTTTCTTGGTAATTTCGTATTTATTGAAAAAAGAATATTGGAAGGACGTGCATTAAGCTCCATTTCGCGGCGAAAAATACGACTGTTTTTCGCCGCCCCGAAAATGTGGCAATCGTGTATAATGCGGTCTGTTTTCATGGTTTTTTCTCCTTCTTAAGAGGTTGTTATTTGTGACCAACATAGCTACTCGTAAATCTGTTATGACTCTCTATTCCTCACCACTTTGCGTCATGAGCCATTGCGCTCGTTTTGTGTTACAAGAAAAAGGCATTGCTGCCGAAATTGAATACTACGATCCTGAAAATCCGCCAAAAGAGTTATTAGAAGATAATCCTAGTGGTGTTTCGCCAACGTTAATAGAACGTGATTTAGTGCTTTATGATTCACGCATTATTATGGAATATTTGGACGAACGTTTCCCACATCCTCCATTGCATCAAATGGATCCTGTTTCTCGTGCCAGCGCACGAATGTTCATTAAACGCATAGACCAAGATTGGTATGTTTTGCTCGATGACGTGTTGCATTCAGGCGAAAAAAAATCGGCGAAAGCGAGAAAAACATTGCGCGAAAGTTTGTTAAACGCTGCACCTATTTTTGCCGCTCGCCCGTATTTTATGAGCGATGAATTTTCGTTGATTGATTGCGTGGTTGCCCCATTATTGTGGCGGATGCCGAGTGTGGGTATTGATCTTACTGCCGCCCACGATGATGTTATTAACAATTATGCACAGCGAATGTTTAATCGTCCGGCGTTTAGACGTAGCCTTAGTGAAGCTGAAAAAGACTTAGCGGATTTGCCAAAATGACATCGTTAAAACCGTATTTAATTCGTGCGATTTATGAATGGATTTTAGACAATAATTTCACACCATATTTATCGATCGATGCCAATAATCAGGAGGCAATTTTACCTCAGCAATTTGCACAAGATGGGCGAATTATCCTAAACATCCGCCCTTCTGCGATTGACGCATTATCGTTAGGTGATGATGCGATTGAGTTTAATACCCGTTTTAATGGTAAATCGACTTACATTTCTGCGCCAGTTGCAGCAGTGTTAGCAATTTATGCGAAAGAAAATGGAAAAGGGATGGTATTTGAAGTGGAAGACTCTAAAAATGATGAACCGCCAAAACCACCTGAACCGCCAAAAAAAGCTAAACCAACGTTGCGCGTTTTGAAATAAAGTACGATTTTTGAAACTAAAATAAAGGGGCGATTGCTAAGAATGCAACCGCCCCTTTTTTGTATTTTACCAATGATGACGCTGTTGAAAATATGGGCGACGGTCATTACGTTCGTAATAATGATAACGCGGTGGTGATGTGTAATAACGATGTTCGTAATAAGTTCGCGGATAAACTGGCGTGATCGTTGTATAGCGTGAATAACCGTATGGGCTAGGATATACGCAGCCATCTAAAAACAGTGCGCTAATGCTGATGAGTAGTAATCGTTTCATTTTCACCACCTCGCAACGTCGATTATTTTTCGGCTTTTGCCGCTTCTTCAGTGTCTGTGTTTGCTACAAATAACGTCAGACATTCCAATTCACTTTCCGTGAAATTACTTCGAGCTTCCATCAATTTTTTGGCAGAACCGAACTCGTCACGCAACTCATCTAAGGTTTTTTTCGGATCAGCCGATTGCGTTAACGTTAGCATTTTGGTGTAGTTGCGATAAGCCGTTAATCGCGCTGGATCAAGGGCGAATATGCCCGCCATATTTTTCGATGACGCTTCGACGATACAATCTGCCATTTTATCAGCGGGAACTTTGTAATCTTTTGCATTTTCTGTTTTTTGATCGCGTTCTACCTCTGCTAAAACAGCAGCGGTGTAATTTTTTTTGTCGCTACAGCCTGTAAGCAATAAGGCGGTGAGCGAAAGTAATAAAAGTGTTTTCATGATAAATTTAAGGCAAGATTTCTTGAGCAAGTTAAAAAGTTAGGTGTGTGATAATACGATACGTACTTCAGTTGCACTTTGATTTGTAATGTGAAAAGCGCGTAATTCTAAAATTCCTTTCGTATTTAACGAAATAATGAAATGCAATGCGTCAGGATAAGTCGCAGATTCTAAATCTAATGTCGAAGGACATGCCGGTGCGCTAGGATGTGAATGATAAATAGCAAACAATTCCTCGCCATTCTCACGCATTTGTTTCATGGCAGTAATTTGTTGTTTTGGGTTAAGGGTAAAATGTGTCTGCGGTTGCTCAGCGACATTTTCAATTGGATAGCATTGTATCGGTACATTATTTTTAGCACTGACTAAACCACAAACTTCAGCATCGGGTGAAATTTGCGCTAAGTGTAATAATTGACTGGTTAGTTTGCGCGACAATTGAATTTCAGTAGTCATGGGTTATTCTCGTGAATAAAAAAGTAATCGGTAAAACGTACATTCAAGTAGTATGTTCAATTTATTTTCGTAATTTCAGGGCAGGTCAATAGGATTTAAGTCGACAATCTAATCGTATTCAACAAAAGTGGAATTAGGCAATGAATGAATACAACGAACTGAATCGAAAACAAAGATACCAGATTGAAGCACCAAAGCAACTCGGTGTCATTGCACTAGCGGTGTTGTTGATTTGATGATTGGTGTTATTTATCATATCAGCAATTACCACCATTTAGGACGGGGAGAATGTTAATATATCAACAATTACCACCATTTGATTTGGCGGAAGCCTTAGAATTAACCAATCACAATGCGACGTTATTGAACCGTTTGCTCATTAGTTTTCATCATCAATATGTCAATACAGCAATAGAATTACGACAGTTAATTGCGACTGAAAATTTTTCTGAAGCAAAATGTCTAGCCCACTCGCTTAAAGGTGTTGCCGGTACATTAGCTGCGAGTGAATTAAAAAAAGCGGCAGAGAAATTTGAAGTTGCGCTTGATTCGAAGCAACACGATAAACTTCGCCAACCATTGGATAATCTGACGACGGCATTATCCGCTGCAATAGTTGCTGCTGCATCATTGTCGACGTTACCTGAAAAAACGCCCCATTCTTTGTAGTCAGCCGTGGCAGAATTAAACCTCTGGCTTGAGCAAGTTAGATTTCCCACATGTATTGCTTGATGAGGATTAAATCAAATGAAATATACCCTTCCACTCCTTGCCGCAGCAGGTTTTTTGTTTGCATCTTATACCGTTGTGAGCAGCAATCAACCTGTACCTATTGCACTTGCGTTAGTTGAACCAGCATCTGCACCATTTACTCATTTCATTGCGGGTGCAGGAATTATCGAAGCGAAAAATGAAAGCATCGCCATCGGTTCGCCATTAGCGCGATTAGTTAGCAAAGTTGTGGTAAAAGTTGGCGATAAAATCAGTGTTGGTACACCATTATTTTATTTAGACGACCGCGAAACGCGTGCTGAACTTTCTATGCGTCATGCTGATTTCGTTAAAGCGCAAGCCGATGTTTTAGTCGCGAAAGCCACGTTAGCAGACGCTCAATCGTTATTCGATTTAGCGAATGCCGTTAGCGATTCCCGTGCTATTA
>JAQTOX010000079.1 GCA_028713055.1 Methylococcales bacterium
GGACGTAATCCAATAATTTCATGCAATTTCGGACAAAAATGTTCGAGTGATAAATAACTAAACCGTTGGGTTTGCAATTGCTGCTGCGCGTCGGCAATCGAAGTTGCTGCTTTCAAACCTAAATGATGCAACACATTTTCGGTATAAATGCGGTCAGGCGTATGACCTTCTGCACCGTGCATAAAAATCGTCACGCCATTTTCAACCAGTAATAATGCCGATAATAAAAACCACGGTAAATGGCGACGTTTACCCGCATAAGATGACCAATCTAAATCAACGTGAACAGCGTGTTGAAAGTGAAAAAACTCGCGTGCCGCTTGAGCAAAACCTGCTAATTCTTCAGCTGTTTCTTCTTTTACGCGCATTAACATCAAAAACGCGCCTAATTGAATCGGCAAAACCTCGTCTGCCAAAATCATTTTCATGGCTTTATAGGCTTCTTCTTGGGTGAGTGGACGTGAACCCTTTTTGCCTTTGCCTAAAATACGGACGATTTCAGCAAATGGATGTTCAGGTGATGGCGTGTGTTCGTGGTGTGTAAAAGTCATAACGTAAATCTCAAATAATGGTCAAGTAATAAAGCAGCAAAAATAACAGTGATATAAACAATCGAATACCAAAACGTTCGCATGGCGGTTTTATTGTCTTTGGCTCGCATCATGGCAATAACGTAATACAAAAAGATGACGTTCAAAATCAGCGTCGAACCCAAATAAATCAATCCGCTCATGCCAGTCAAATAAGGCAACATCGTAACGACAAAAAGTAAAACCGTATAAAGCAAAATCTGCAAACGGGTGAAATCTGCGCCGTGTGTGACGGGCAACATGGGGATATTTACTTTGGCGTATTCTTCTTGGCGAGCAATCGCTAATGCCCAAAAATGCGGCGGTGTCCAAACGAAAATAATCAACGCAAGCAATAAAGCGTAAGGATGTACTTCGCCAGTCATTGCACACCAACCGAGCAACGGCGGCGTTGAACCGAATAAACCGCCAATCACAATGTTTTGTGGTGAAGCACGTTTTAAATAGCATGTGTAAATAATCGCGTACCCAAACAAGGATAAAAATGTCAGCACTGCAGTTAACATATTCACTTTGACGATGAGCAAAATCATCGCGCTAACGCCTAAAATCGCCGCGAAACTTAAAACGTTGGTGGTACTTAAATCGCCCTGTGGCAACGGACGATTTTCGGTGCGACGCATTTCAGCATCGGCGTTGCGGTCAATGAAATGATTGATTGCGGCGGCGGATGCAGACGCAAAACCAATACCGACTAAACTATAAAACAGCAAATCCAACGACGGTAAGGTTGGCATTGCCAGCAGCATTCCGACAATTGCCGTAAATAACATTTCTGCGACAACGTTCGGTTTACAAAGGGTTAGGTAACTTTTCCAGCGAGGTGTAAACATGGTGTGTAATCCGTATGAATCATGAAGTTACGGACACTATACCATACGCAAAAATCAACTTTAATGCTCGGCTTCACCGCATTCGTGTTGTTTCAAAAAAATAATTGCCTAAATTTGAGCAATTAAACTTACAATCGCCTTTCCAAATTTACTAATTTTCAGGAACAGTTATGACACAAGCAAGCAAGCAAGCAAGCAAGCAAAAAATTATGTTGTTCCTGTAAATTACGTCAAGTTTTTGTATTTCGATAACCCGTGAGTGCGTAAGCATGAGCGGGTTTTTTTATTGTCTAATACTTTTCACGCAGTCTTTTTATTTTTTTAATTTTTAGGAGTTACGAACATGACAGATTCAAAAACAACCACTACTACAACTATTGCTGGCGGTTCACTAACCTCAACACCCACTATTGGCAACGGCGAAACCAAAAACCAATATGGTTTTGCGGCAATTAAATCAGACGGTTCAGTGGTGGCGTGGGGACAAAATGCAACCGTTCCATCTTCACTTGACGGCACAGTCGATGCCACGCAGATTTATTCAAACAATAGCAATTTTGTTGCTTTGCGTACTGACGGTGCATTGATTCCGTTAGGTAATCAATCGATTGATGCGGCAACATTGAAAAAACTCGACGGCACGGTTGACGTGAAAACAGTTGCTTCAACAAATGGTGCATTTGCTGCACTGTTGGCTGATGGTTCGGTTGTCACGTTTGGAACGAAAGAATACGGCGGCGATAGCAAGTTGTATGTGAATAATGGTGGCACTAAATCTGTTGCTAAAGATTTAGACGGCACAATTGATGTCATTAAACTTTATTCAAACGGTGGCGCATTTTTCGCCATTCGTGCCGATGGTTCCCTTGTTACTTGGGGAAATGGTCTTTCAGGGACGGATACCAGTGCTGTTGCTAAACAACTTGATGGAACGATTGATGTTACTCAAATTTATTCCAATGAAAATGGTGCTAGTGCTGCGCTTCGTGCGGATGGTTCTGTTGTGACTTGGGGAAGTTCTTCTTGGGAAAATTCTAATGCGTATGGAGGTGATAGTAGTTCTGTTTCAAAACAACTTGATGGAACTGTCGATGTCACACAAATTTATTCAAATAACTATGGATTTGCAGCATTACGCACTGATGGCTTTGTTGTCAGTTGGGGCGGCTATTCAGCTAATCTTTCAAATATAAAACAAGTCTATTCAAATCTTTATTCTTTCGCAGCATTGAAAACAGATGGTTCTGTTGCCGCTTGGGGTTGGGGAGATTTTGGTGGTAACACTAGCACCGTAGCTAAACAACTAGACGGCACTGTTGATGTAAAAGCTATTTATTCAAACAACGCTTATTACGGGGCATTTGCTGCAATTCGCGCAGATGGCTCAGTTGTAACATGGGGTGATAAATCAAATGGTGGTGATAGTCGTGGAGTTGCCAAAGAGTTAGACGGAACAATTGATGTAACTCAAGTTTATTCAATTAACAACGGTTGGAATGGAGCATTTGCAGCACTTCGCGCTGACGGCTCAGTTGTTACTTGGGGAAGTTACAACTATGGTGGTGACAGCACAAATGTTTCAGAGCAACTTAATGGCTTCATTGACGTAACAAAAATTTACTCAAACAGTAGTGCGTTTGCTACCTTGCGTGCAGATGGCTCAGTAGTTAGCTGGGGATATGGTATTGACACATCAAAAGTAGCTAATCAACTTGATGGAACAATTGACGTTATTGATATTCAAGGTAATGGTGGTGCGTTTGCCGCTTTGCGTGCCGATGGTTCAGTCGTTACTTGGGGCGATTCTTGGTACGGCGGCGACAGCAGTTCTGTCAAAGCCAAACTCACTTCTGGCGTTGAAACTTTTGCCAACATTGCCACGGATGATTTTTATACCGCGCCAGGTACAACAACAGCACCGCCAGTTGTTGTGAAAAACAATGCACCGACTGGCACGCTTGAAATTACGGGTACAGTAACTGAAAACGAAACTCTAACTGCTTCAAATAGAATTGCTGACGTGGACGGTTTGGGCAAAATAAGTTATCAGTGGTTGAGTGATGGCGCGTCAATTATTGGTGCAATTCAACCGTCTTATACGTTAAGTCAAATGGATGTCGGTAAAAAAATTAGCGTCGTGGCAAATTACACCGACGGTTTAGGTAAATCCGAAGGTATGACGAGTAGCGCGGTAACGGTTTTGAATGTGAACGATGCGCCAACAGGTTCAGTTTCAATCAGTGGTACAACGGCGAAAGGTCAAACATTAACCGCGACAAATACACTGAGTGATGCTGACGGTTTAGGCGTGATTAGTTATCAATGGTTAAGTGGAGGTAAAGCAATCAAAGGCGCGAATCAATCGACTTATACGTTAGCTATCACGGATATGGCGAAAAAAATCAGCGTTAAAGCGAGTTACACAGATTTGCAAGGCACAAAAGAAAGTGTGATAAGTGGCGAAACTGCTGCTGTCACACCTGCAATCAATCACGCGCCAACGGGTACAGTTTTAATTACAGGTGAATTGAAGCAAAACCAAACGGTTTCTGTCAGTAACAATTTGGCGGATGTTGATGGTTTGGGGGAAATCAGTTATCAGTGGTATGGCGACAGCGTTGCGATTAAAGATGCCACGCAAACAACCTACAAATTGACACAATCCGATGTGTATAAAACCTTGAGCGTTAAGGCAAGTTACACCGACAAATTGGGCAAATTAGAAAGCGTGTCGGGTGGTGTGGTTTTGAATGAAAATGATAAACCCGAAGGTAGCGTAATAATTAACGGCATTGCAAAAGCTGGCGAAGTTTTAACCGTGCAAAATAGCATTACGGATATTGACGGTTTTAGAGGTTCTTTCACCTATCAATGGCAAGCAGACGGCGAAGCCTTTGCAGAAGGTGACACGCTTGTATTGACTAAAGACCAAATCGGTAAAGCCATTAACGTCGTCGCACAATACACTGATGATGGCGGTACATTTGAAAGCGTTGCCAGTGCTGAAACCACAAAAGTTATTCCGTTAAACACCTTGCCAACAGGTTACGTTATCGTGATGGGCGAACAAAAAAACGGCACAGAATTATCAGTGTTGAGTACGCTCGCTGACGTGGATGGTTTAGGTCAATTTAGTTATCAATGGTTAAGCAGTGACACGCCGATTAAAGACGCTACGTTAGGTACTTACACATTAGTCTTGGGCGATGTTGGTGAAAAAATCAGTGTCAATGTTCAATATGTGGATGGTTACAACACGTTGGAATCTGTAACCAGTGCTGACACAGGCGCAATTCAATCAAGCTATGTGAACGGATTGGTTCAAGATGGTTCGAAAGACAACAAAATTGTCGGCACAGAAAAAAACGATGTACTTTCTGCGTTGCCAAAAGCGGATTATTCAATCAACGGACTGGCAGGTAATGACGTAGTCAGCGGCAACACTGGGAACGATACGCTTGACGGTGGCAAAGGTGATGACAAGATTTTAGGCGGTAAAGGCAATGATAAACTTATCGGTGGTGATGGCAACGACACATTGAAAGGTGGCGAAGGTGCAGATACCATGCAAGGTGGTGACGGGAACGATTATTACTTTATCGATGATGTAAAAGACGTTGTGACTGAATCAAACAAAAACGGAAGATTGGGCGGTAACGACACGATTGAAAGTACGCTTACTTACACGTTAGACAAAAATATTGAAAATTTAATTTTATCTGGTGATAAAAAAATTGATGGCACGGGTAACGAATTCGCAAACCAAATTTCAGGCAATTCGGCTGAAAACGTGTTAACAGGCAACGCTGGAAACGATGACATTTTTGGTGATAAAGGCGCGGATAACTTGTTTGGTGGCGATGGTGAAGATGTTTTAGATGGCGGCGAAGGCAATGATATTCTCAATGGTGATGCTGGTGATGATTTCTTACAAGGCGGCGAAGGTAGTGACACGTTGAATGGTGGTGATGGTCAAGACGTGGCTATTTTCAACAGCACGCAAAGTGATTATCAAATTTCGCGTAGCACACAAACTGACGGTAGTGCTCAATTGGTCGTCAAATATATTGGCAATGACATCAACGAAGGCGTAGATATTTTGAATGGTATCGAAATGTTGAAATTTGGTGATGACGAAGTGGTTAATGTGAATGATGTTTCAGATACGGTTATTGGCGTTATAGGGAGCGTAGACAATGGTGATTATTTGATTGCGTTGACAAACGCACAGGCAGCTATCGGAAATTACAATTGGCTGTGAAAATATTTAGCAACTACACCTAGAGTTTAAAAACAAAAACCGCCCTTCGCGTCGTGAGCTAGGGCGATTTTTTGTTGTTTATTCAGCGGGATTTTGAGTCGGCATTTGGATAACATCCCCGCCGATTTGTTCGGTGATAATTTCGCGTTTTCCTTCGCCACCCTCGTCAGTGTAATCAATCGTTATTCTAAGTGATTTTCTTTGCTCGTAAATATCGCGCCATTTACCACGCGCAAAATAATTTGGATTGAGTCCATAAACACCACCGTCTATTCGTGCAATAATTCCCGAGTTCGTCAGTGCAGTTAATGCGTTACTCACGGCACTTAATGAACATTCCAGCTCTTCGCTGATTGTCCGTTTTACACCTAATGGTAATAACACTTTGCCGTCATATCCGATTCGCGCTACAAGTTTCACCAATACTCTAATTTCGCCGCGTGTTAAATCATACAAGCATCCGATGTCTTTGATGTATAACTTGATGTAGGCAGATTCGGGTAACGATTCCATTACCTCATGCTCAATTCTAACTAGATTTTCTATTGTCGAATATGAAAATTCGACATCGCCAAAATCAACAACGTCGCTAAACCATTCACCGCTTAATCGGTACGCTTTATTTGCATCGTGTAATTGTCTTTCGATGCTACGAGCATTTTCTCTAAAATCAGAAACCATCACAGATACAATACCAGTAGAAACGGCTGTTTTAAGTTGTGCCACTCGTTTTTTAATATCGCCAGTTATGCCGATTTTCTTATTACCACTGCCATCTTCGATGATATAAATTAGTTTCATTTTTTATTTTCCACCATGGTTTCGATTGCCGATTCTAACTTTATATTTTCAAAAATTAAAAAAACTGCCCTTACATGCGCTGAAGGGCAGTTTTTTATTGTTTTATTTTTTTACACAAAACTAACGTCAACTAAGTCGAAAGTGCGTCAACATGGGAGGATGTGGCGAAAAGTGAAGAATTTTTAGCGTGAATTTATTATAATTGCGTTCAACAAACGTTATATTTCAGTTTATTCGAGGGTGGTAGTGTGGAGCTAAATGGCGCACAGATTGTAATTCAAAGTCTTAAAGACGAAGGTGTTGAGTATATTTTTGGTTATCCGGGTGGTGCGGTTTTGCACTTATACGACGCAATTTTTCAGCAAGACGATGTCAAACACATTTTAGTTCGACACGAACAAGGTGCAACGCATGCTGCGGATGGTTATGCCCGCTCGACGGGCAAACCTGGTGTGGTTTTAGTCACTTCAGGACCAGGCGCAACCAATGCAGTTACTGGTATTGCAACTGCTTATATGGATTCAATTCCGATGGTGGTGATTTCAGGACAAGTGCCTTCAGCGGTTATTGGTAGCGATGCGTTTCAAGAAGTCGATATGGTGGGAATTACTCGCCCATGTGTAAAACACAATTTTTTAGTTAGCGACGTAACGAAAATCGCGGAAACCATTAAAAAAGCCTTTTACGTTGCAACGTCTGGCAGACCAGGACCCGTAGTTATTGATATTCCAAAAGACATTACTGCGCCTGACGTGAAAGTGCCTTACAACTATCCGAAAAAAGTCGAAATGCGCTCGTATCATCCGGCGACAACGGGGAACAAAGGACAAATTAAAAAAGCTGTCGAATTGCTTTTAAAAGCAGAGCGTCCGGTAATTTATTCTGGTGGTGGCGTAGTATTAGGCGAAGGCAGTCAAGAATTGATTGAATTAGCACATTTACTGGGTTTTCCCGTTACGCAAACACTTATGGGTTTGGGTGCGTTTCCTTCAACGGATAAGCAATTTATCGGCATGCTCGGAATGCACGGCACTTACGAAGCCAACATGACGATGCACGAAAGTGATTTGATTTTAGCCATTGGCGCACGTTTTGATGATCGTGTTACTGGAAAATTAGATTTGTTCTGCCCTTACGCAAAAATTATTCACGTCGATATTGACCCTGCATCTATTTCAAAAACGGTGAAAGTAGACGTGCCGATTGTGGGCGAAGTAAAGCTCGTAATTCGTCAATTGCTAGACAGTTTAAAAGAAGCGAAATACAAAATTGATAAAAAAGCTGCCGAATCGTGGTGGAAACAGGTTAATCAATGGCGCAGTATTCAATGTTTGGAATTTGACCGCAATAGTCGGGCAATTAAACCACAATTCGTAATTGAGCAATTGTACGAAGTCACGCACGGCGAAGCATTCATTACGTCTGATGTGGGACAACATCAAATGTGGGCGGCGCAGTATTATCCATTCGACAAACCGCGTCGTTGGATAAATTCGGGTGGTTTAGGCACGATGGGCTTTGGTTTACCCGCAGCGATTGGTGTGAAATTGGCGCATCCAGATGCAGACGTAGCGTGTGTAACTGGCGATGCCAGCATTCAAATGTGTATTCAAGAATTATCGACCGCATTGCAATATAAAACGCCTGTCAAAATTATTAACTTAAATAACAGTTACTTAGGTATGGTGCGTCAGTGGCAAGAGTTTTCGTATGAAAGCCGCTATTCGCATTCATATATGGAAACCATTCCTGATTTTGTGAAACTCGCAGAGGCCTACGGACACGTTGGGATTCGAATTGATAAACCTGAAGACGTTCGCCCTGCGTTAGAAAAAGCGTTTGCCATGAAAGATAGAACGGTGTTTTTAGATATTTTGACGGACAGAACCGAAAATGTTTATCCAATGATTGAAACAGGGAAATCGCATCACGATATGAAATTGCGCGTAGCGATTGGCACAACAACGGATCGGGAGTTGTCATAATGCGACACATTATTGCTATTTTGATTGAAAATGAAGCGGGTGCGTTATCGCGCGTAGCAGGACTTTTCTCTGCACGTGGTTATAACATTGAATCATTGACTGTCGCGCCAACCGAAGATTCAAGTTTGTCACGTATGACGTTGGTCACACGCGGCAGCGAAGACATTGTTGAGCAAATTACTAAACAATTGAACAAACTCATCGACGTGGTGAAATTGGTTGATTTAGTCGAGACCGTACATATTGAACGTGAATTGATGTTGGTTAAAATCAAAACAACCGACAAAATGCGTGACGAATTACGCAGCGTGGTGGATATTTTTCGAGGAACTATCATTGACGTTACGCCGACATCTTACGTCATTGAAATGACAGGAAAGTCGGATAAACTCGATGCGTTTATTGCGACACTTGACGCAAATAACATTGTCGAAGTGGTGCGTTCTGGTGCAACGGGTATTTCTCGTGGTGAAAAAGGGCTGCATCTTTAATGCAAATAACGCCAAAGATTCAAGAAGAAATAGCGATTTTCGAGCATTCGTTTGAATTGATACAAAAAGAATTTCGTTTTAAAGACGACACGAAAGCGATTAAAGCTTATATTCTCGAACACGATTTAGCCGAATTTTTAGTCTGGGTGCAACAACCGATTATTGATGTTTTTGGCGAGATAAAAACATCGTTGCAATTGCACGGAGAACATTTGGTTGTGACGTTATTTTCTGGTTTAGAAAACAAAGATGAATTAGAAAATAATTTATTTGAACAATTTGACAATTTTTATGCAATCGACAACGCGCTGAAATACATCGATATTGATTTTCGATGATTTAGTAGCGTGTTGATTTAACTTTTTACTTTAACTCCCTAATTTACAGGAAAAACAATGCAAGTTTATTATGACAAAGACGCAGACCTTTCAATTGTTCGCAGCAAAAAAGTAGCCATCATCGGCTACGGTTCACAAGGTCACGCACACGCGCTGAACTTAAAAGAATCTGGCGTTGAAGTGGTTGTCGGTTTACGTTCGAATTCAACTTCTGTTGCAAAAGCAGAGGCACACGGTTTGAAAGTTTTAGACGTTCCTGCGGCCGTTGCCAGCGCAGACATCGTGATGATTTTAACACCTGACGAATTTCAATCTGCGTTATACAAAGAAGTCATCGAACCAAACATCAAGCAAGGTGCGGCGTTAGCGTTCGCACATGGTTTTGCGATTTTGTTCAACCAAATTGTGCCACGCAAAGATTTAGACGTAATCATGATTGCGCCAAAAGCACCAGGTCACACAGTCCGTTCAGAATTCGTACGCGGCGGCGGTATTCCTGATTTAATCGCGGTAGAACAAAATGCTTCTGGCACAGCCAAAGAAATTTGTTTGTCGTATGCGTCAGCAATTGGTGGCGGACGTTCTGGCATTATCGAAACCACTTTCCGTGATGAATGTGAAACCGACTTATTCGGTGAACAAGCCGTTTTATGTGGTGGCGCAGTTGAACTCGTGAAAATGGGCTTTGAAACCTTAGTTGAAGCCGGTTACGCACCAGAAATGGCATACTTCGAATGCTTGCACGAATTGAAATTGATTGTGGATTTAATGTTTGAGGGCGGTATTGCCAACATGAATTACTCAATTTCAAACAACGCAGAATACGGCGAATACGTTACAGGGCCAAAAGTCATTAACGAAGAAAGCCGTCAAGCTATGCGTGAAGCGTTGAAAAACATTCGTAACGGTGAATACGCAAAACGTTTCATTTTGGAAGGTGCAACAAACTATCCAGAAATGACCGCGAAACGTCGTCTAAATGCAGAACATCCCATCGAAGTCACTGGCGCAAAATTGCGTGCGATGATGCCGTGGATTAAAGCGAATCAAATCGTTGACCAAACGAAAAACTAATTTTTACTGATTTTAAAAAATGAGAAGCCCGTTTTTATGACGGGCTTTTTTAATTGTGGAGATTTAAATCATGACTACTTTAACCGCTTTATACGAATCACACTTACCGTCGTTAAAACTTCTTGCACGCGGTAAAGTTCGTGATATTTACGAAATAGATCATCAATATATGCTCATCGTCACAACTGACCGATTGTCAGCATTCGACGTAATTTTACCTAATCCGATTCCTGACAAAGGTAGAGTGTTAACGACTGTCTCAAATTTTTGGTTTAACAAATTACGCGACATCATTCCGAATCATTTAACGCACATTCCGTTAGAAGACATCTTGACTGACGAATACGAATATAAACAAGTCGTAGGTCGAGCAATTATTGTGAAAAAATTCACACCGTTACCTGTTGAAGCGATTGTACGTGGCTATTTGATTGGTTCGGGGTGGAAAGATTATCAATTAACGGGGAAAGTTTGCGGAATCTCGCTGCCTCAAGGTTTGCAACAAGCACAACAATTACCCGAACCCATTTTTACACCATCGACTAAAGCGGCTGTGGGTGAACACGATGAAAACGTATCCTTCGAGCAAATCGCCGCATTGCTTGGTCAGCAGATGGCTGAACAAGTACGCGACGTGAGTTTAAAACTTTACAACGAAGCGTCAGCGTACGCGAAACAACGCGGTATTATTATCGCGGACACGAAATTTGAATTTGGCATTGATCACGCGGGCAAATTGCATTTAATCGACGAAATTTTAACACCAGATTCGTCACGTTTTTGGGCAGAAGAAGATTACAAAGTCGGTACAAATCCGCCCAGTTTTGATAAGCAATATGTGCGTGATTATTTAGAAACGTTGGACTGGAATAAAACCGCACCTGCGCCCGAATTGCCTGCTGAAGTCGCCGAACAATGTGCAAAAAAATATCATGAAGCAGAAGTTAGATTGACACACTAATGCTTTCACAACGTCGAATTTTACTCGCCGTCACAGGTGGAATTGCGGTTTATAAATCGCTCGAATTATTGCGCCTTTTAAAAAAACAAGGCGCGGACGTTCGTATTATCATGACAAAATCGGCAACGGCGTTTGTGCAACCGCTTTCGTTCCAAGCCTTATCGGGTCATTCGGTGCATTGTGAATTGCTCGATACCGAAGCCGAACATGCGATGGGACATATTGAACTAGCACGTTGGGCTGATGTTTTTGTAATCGCACCTGCTACCGCGAATACGTTGGCAAAATGCGCTCACGGGTTGGCGGACGATTTATTGTCTACGGTTTATTTGGCAACGACTTGTCCCGTTTATGTTGCGCCGGCGATGAATCACGTCATGTGGAATCATCCTGCCACACAGGCGAATGTAAAAACATTACAAACTTATGGTGTGAATCTCATTGCGCCCGAATCTGGCGAACAAGCCTGTGGCGAAACAGGAATTGGTCGAATGGCAGAACCTGAAACGATTTGTCAGCGTTTAATTTCTGATTTAACGATGCCAAAGATTTTAAAAAACTTAAACGTTGTAATTACCGCTGGCGCAACTCGTGAACCATTAGATCCCGTGCGTTACTTAACCAATCGAAGTTCGGGGAAAATGGGTTATGCGTTAGTGATTGCGGCGCAACAAGCAGGTGCTAATGTGACCTTAATTTCAGGTGTCACGCAGTTAGCCGTCCCCAAAAACTGCGATTTCATTCTTGTCGAAACCGCCGAACAAATGCACGCCGCCGTTTTTGAAACGATAAAAAATTGCGACATTTTCATTGGTGCAGCAGCAGTCGCAGATTATCGTCCCGTGCAAATGTGTGATGAAAAAATCAAAAAAAATGCAGACCAAATCACTCTCCTCTTGCAAAAAAACCCCGATATTTTGGCAGACGTAGCGGCATTAGATTCATCACCTTTTACGGTGGGTTTTGCAGCAGAAACAAACGATCTCGAACACTATGCCCGTGATAAATTGGAGCGAAAAAAATTAAATATAATTGCTGC
>JAQTOX010000080.1 GCA_028713055.1 Methylococcales bacterium
GTTTAAAATCGGGCGGTGAATTAGTTTTAGAAACGTTGATAATCGATGGCGAATTGGGCGAAACGTTGTTACCAAAAGACCGTTACGCGCAAATGCGAAATGTGTGGTTTTTGCCCAGTTGTGCGACGTTAGTGAGTTGGTTAGAACGTTGTGGATTTAAAAACGTGCGTGTCGTCGATGTAACGGTGACTTCAATCGATGAACAACGCACCACCGATTGGATGCGTTTTCATTCGTTACGGGATTTTTTACATCCCGAAAATCTTGCATTAACCTGTGAAGGTTTACCCGCGCCGAAACGGGCGATTTTAATTGCAAACGCGCCGTGATTTATCGAACAGCAAGCTGTACAGCATTGCGTTTACTACGTTTCACCGCATACAACGCCTCGTCTGCTAATGTAATCAAGTCTTTTCCACTTGTTTTTCCATCTATCGAACACGCTACACCAATACTAACGGTCATCGGCTTTAAAAGAGGTACATTTTCAACTTGATGCTTTTCAATTGTTTGCCGCATTCTCTCCGCTAACAATAAAGCCGCTTTACTATCGGTATTCGGGCAAATTATTAGAAACTCTTCACCGCCTAATCGGCAAGGAATATCAGTTGCTCGCGCACATTTACGCATAATTTTTGCCGCATGAATGAGTACCAAATCACCAGCATCATGTCCCAGACTATCATTGACCGATTTGAAATGATCCAAATCCAGCATCAACACACTGATGGGACGTTTATTACGTTGTGCGCTCACCCCTTCTTGTTCCAAACGATTTAACGAATAACGTCGATTTGCCAAACCCGTCAATACGTCTGTATTCGCCATCAATTCCAATCTACGATTCGCTACTGCTAATTCTGCAATGTATCGTTGTAAATCTTTACGCTCTGCCTCGACCTCTTGTTGTAACGTAATAATGCGCTGCCCTGCCCGAATTCGCGCTAATAAAACCTTCAAACTTAGAGGTGTCGTTACATAATCATCAATGCCTGCATTAAATGCTTCAATCAATGCACTTTCTTCTTCGGTTGAAGTCATCATGATGATGTAAATCGAGCTTCCCCACGTTGACGAATGTAGCGTTTTTGACAACTCAATACCGCTCATTGTTTTCATGTGCCAATTCGTAATAATCAACTCTGGCTTATTTTCCAAAGCGTATTTTAAGGCAGATTCACCGTCTTTACAGGCGGCAACTTTATGACCCGCCGCGGTCAGTTGTTTCGATAATCGCGCCAACATCATCGCGTCATCATCTACAACTAAAATGTTTAGTCCTGAAAGTGCATTTTTGTCCACACTCAACTCTGGCGAAGATTGGCGAATATCTGTTTGTACATTGATAAGTTTCCCCCATTCTTGCCACTGTTTAAGCACTTCAGCGACAAACTCCTTAAATTCATTCTCGTCAAAAGAATGATGGGCGGCTTCAACCAGTAAATCGGGCATCAATGCCGCACGATATTCTTCATCGGCCACACAATAATTCGCCACTTGATTCGAAAATGTTAACTGCCTCGCCAATCGATTGGCTTTAGATAAACCATCCCCACTAGGTTCAAAATCGAGTTTTAACGCTTCAATTAATAGCTCTGAAAATCCCCAATCTGCAAGCAACATTAGCGTCAGGGTATTGTGGTTAATTGCAAAACGATCTTGCTCAAGTTTTAATAACTCGTCGCCGTATGCGGCAATAATACATTCGCTGTAACTCTCCGACCATGCAGTAGCCAACGCCAAGCGACCAATATCCATCAGCAAGCCTAGCGTAAATGTTTCCTCTGCACTAATAACGCGCTCTCGACGACTTAACGTTGAAATTACCACCGCAGTAGCCAATGACTTTGACCAATAGGCAGGATAATTAAAATTCGGACATCGGTTATAACTGTCGTTGCCTACCAACGAAAGACTGAGCGCAAAGTTTTTCACCGCCGTCATTCCCATCATCATGATGGCTTCGTTGATGTTAGAAATAGCGCGGCTCGAACCCATCGCTGCGGAATTAGATAATTGCAAAATTCGCCCACTTAACGCAGGATCGAGTTTAATCAACTGCGCGACTTGATCTATTTTCACATCGTCGCGCTGCAACAATTTCATAATTTCTAACGCAGTTCCCGATGGTGAGGGCAAACGGTTAGAAGTTTTCAATTCATGGAAATTAAATGTCTGGGTCATAAGTTATTTTCTTTAGATAAATCGTTAATTAACCATATTGTTTCACAGGTAATATCTTTGGTCATTGCTTCAAAGTTGGCAATTTTATTTTCACGAGCCGCATTTTCTAAAACAGCAATTTTAACTACCAATTTTTTAGCACAAAAGTGTTCTACTATACCTTTCAGGGCGTGTGCAGTGTTGGCAAGTGTGGGAAAGTCTTCACATTCAACATCGCGTTTAAGCTGGCTTAAAACATCTGGGACAGTTTCTAAAAATAGCTGCACCATTTCTTTAAATAATTCCACATCGCCATCTAATTGCGCGAGTGCAGCGACTTTGTTCCAAGACACCGTTGATGCAGACGTTACGGTACCACGTGTTTCGTTTAATGACAGAACAATCGGTGTTTCAATTATGGGTTTTAGCCAAATGTTGAGCTTTTGATTAAAACTATGTCGGTTAAACGGTTTACTTAAATAATCATTCATTCCAACGGTCAAACATCTCTCACGCTCAATCGCTGTGTTATGTGCTGTGAGCGCGATAATTGGAACCGATGTAGAACAATGTTGCGCGATTTCTTGAACGCGAATGCGGCGTGTAGTTTCATAACCATCCATTACCGGCATTTGGCAATCCATAAAAATTAAGTCGTAACAAGTCGTTTCCAATAATTTCAAAGCGACCTCGCCATTTTCTGCCACGTCCGGCGTAATCATAAATCGAGCTAATGCGGCGACAATCACTTTTTGGTTAATCACGTTATCCTCAACTACTAAAACGCGCTTACTATGATAATTGGTGTAACTAATTTTTGATTTAACTGTAGTCACCATTTCTGTCGCAATATCATCATTGGCGATTGTACTTCGCAATATATTAAACAATTGTTCAGTACGAACGGGTTTAAATAAACAATGCGAAATACCTAAATTATGTCGCTCAATTTTTCCGACAAACCCTGTAGCCGTTAATAACAAACGTGGTGTATGTCTCAATAATGGATTGGCATTCATCGCATGTACTAGCTCACGTCCATCCATATCGAGCAATTGCAAATCAATAATTGCTACATCGTAAGGCTGATTGTTTAACGCCGCAATTTCCAATTCTATTAACGCCGATTTCCCTGAGCTTTCGGCTTGAACATGACAATGCCAGGCTTGTAAATGATGCGTGATAATTTCTCGGCTCGTTGCATTATCATCGACGACTAAAACCCGTGTTCCATTTAAACGCAATGGGGAAGTCGGTGGTTGTTGCACAGCAGGAACCAGTGGTAAATCAAACCAAAATGTTGTCCCCCGCCCCAATACGCTTTCCTCGCCAATCGTTCCAGACATAATTTCGATAAGACTTTTACAAATCGACAATCCCAATCCTGTTCCACCAAATTTGCGTGTTGTCGAATTATCCGCTTGACTAAATGGCTTAAATAATTTCGTTTGTTGTTCAGGTGATAAACCAATACCCGAATCTTTAACTTCAAAACGGCAATGTGTTTCACCATCAATACCCACGGTCTGTGTCACACGCACATTCACTTCACCTTTCGAAGTAAATTTCAGCGCGTTACTTAATAAATTCATCAAAATTTGTCGCAAACGAGTGGGGTCGCCGTGCCACAAAATTGGTAAATTTGCCGGTAAAAAGCAAGTGAGTTCCACATTTTGATCAGAGGCACGACTTGATAACAGCGTACAAACATCTTCAACTAGAGCTGGCAGATGGAATTTAATGTGTTCCAGTTCAACTTTATGCGCTTCGAGTTTAGAAAAATCTAAAATATCATTCAAAATCGTCAACAACGATTCGGCAGAAATTGCTGCGGTATTGACTAAATCTGATTGTTCTGGTGTTAACCGTGTGTCTTGTAGTAAATCGAGCATACCTAACACACCATTCATCGGTGTGCGAATTTCATGGCTCATATTAGCTAAAAATTCCGACTTCATTTTCGTCATTTTCATAGCTGTATCACGCGATGCGGCTAACGAAATTTGAGCTTGTTCTTGCAATAAGGCTAATGCCATCATTTCACCCACGTGCTTCAACATTGCCAGTCGCGCATTGTTTTGAATGGGATTCGTATCGGTGTACAAGAACATAACCCCCATTACATTACCCGTGTAAGTCATCGGGATAATGTAATGTCCGTGAGATTGCGCTTCATTAAATTCGACAGCATCTCGCGAATCACAAAAACACGCGTCTGATACGGTAATTTCAGTGGATGTCGCCGCTTTGCCACAAGTTCCCGCACCCATGACAATGCGTTGTTCGCGTTGCATAAAATCGTCACTAAAATGCCCGTGCAGGACAAACATATCTAAAAATTTTTCATCAACACTTTTGACGAAAATCCCACCTTTACGCTGTAAATGAAAGGCTTTAAGTTTGAACAATAACGTCAATACTTGCTTAAAACGGGTTTTCAATGGTTCGCGTTGTTGCAGAGCTTGTGCAATAGCTAATCGGGTAGCTTTATCGGCATTTTCACTGCGTAAATTTTCTTCATTATCAACATTAACACTGATGTCTCGTTGAATTTGAACATACCCTCTTATATCACCATTATTTTTCAGAATTGGTGTAATGCTAACCGCTGCCCAGTAATCAACCATTCTAACTTCTGGTGTTAAATAATCGTCAATCAATTGGCGACGATTTAGCAAACGTCCAGACCACGGCAATCCTTGTTTTAAAGTGGCACGCATTTCAGCTAAAGTTTGCGGATTGATTTTTTCACTGTTTAAAACACAAGGTTTCTGTCCAATTAGTTGTAGGGTGGTCCAGCCGCTTAATCGACAAAATGCGGGATTTAAGTATTCAATAAGTCCAGTAGCGTCAGTGAGTAACACCATTTCGTTGCTGGCTTCCAAGCCTTGTTTAAGCGTCAATAATTTTAATTCAGTATTTTTTTGTTCTGTAATATCACGGCGAATAGAAAGATATTGTGACGGCTCGCCTAGTCCGTTCAATAATGGCGCAATTGTGCTGTCTACCCAATAAAGTTCGCCATTTTTACGGCGATTACAAAATTGTCCGTGCCACGTTTTACCTGTGGTAATGGTTTGCCACACTTCTCTCATAAATTCACTATCGTGATAACCTGAATTGATAAGATAATGCGTTTGTCCTAATAATTCGCTTTCGCTGTAACCAGAAACAGCACAAAATTTTTCGTTAACGTAAAAAATAATTCCCCGTTCATCTGTCAAACTAATTAAAACGTGTGTGTTCACTACTTTTTGAATTGCCACATTTAATTCCGGATGCAATGGCACATTAGAATCTGAATCTAAAAAGAAGGGCGAAAAAGATACGCTAGAACAAGAGGATTCAGTCATGTTTTATGGATTTGATTTACGCTGTAACTAATATGGTAGACGGTATATAATCCCACGTTTTTACTAAACTTTCACTAAATTCACATTGGAAAAAGTATGCTGGGCAAACTGGTCAAATTAGTTATAGGTAGCCGCAACGACAGGCTGATTAAGAAAAAAAACGTGTTGGTTAAAAAAGTCAATGCACTGTCTTTAGAATACGAAAAACTTTCTGACGAAGCATTGCAAGCCAAGACGCAAGAATTTCGTGAACGTTTAGCGCAGGGTGAAAAATTAAACCATTTGTTACCCGAAGCTTTTGCTACCGTGCGCGAAGCCTCGACCCGTGTTTTTGATATGCGACATTTCGACGTGCAGTTGATTGGTGGCATGATTTTACACAGTGGCAAGATTGCAGAGATGAAAACCGGCGAAGGCAAAACGTTAATGTCCACGCTCGCGGCGTATTTAAACGCCCTCCCCGCTCGCGGTGTTCATGTCGTGACGGTGAATGATTATTTAGCCAAACGCGACTCCGAAACCATGAGCAAGTTGTATAGTTTTCTTGGTATGAGTACGGGGGTAATTTTAGCGCAAATGGAAGCACATGAACGTCGTCGAGCTTACGCTTGCGATATTACTTACGGCACAAATAACGAATTTGGGTTCGATTATTTGCGTGACAACATGGCATTTACACTTGAGCAAAAAGTACAACGTGATTTGCATTTTGCCATCGTAGATGAAGTGGATTCCATTTTAATCGATGAAGCTCGCACGCCTTTGATTATTTCAGGTCCTACGGATGACACCAGCGATATTTATTTGCAAGTCAATGCCATTGTGCCGTTGCTAACAAAACAACTTAAAGAAGAGGGTGAAGGTGATTATTCGGTAGACGAAAAATCAAAACAAATTCATCTCACTGAAGCAGGTCATGAAAATATTGAACGACTGTTGATTGAACATGGACTGCTCGCAGCAGGCACCAGTTTGTACGATGCGACGAATTTACGTTTAATGCACTATATCAATGCCGCGTTACGTGCTTACACTCTGTTTAGACGTGACGTGGAATACATTGTTAAAGATGACCAAGTGATTATCGTTGATGAATTTACTGGTCGAACAATGGCGGGGCGTCGCTGGTCAGAAGGTCTACATCAAGCAATTGAAGCTAAAGAAGGCGTGTCAATTCAAAACGAAAATCAGACTCTCGCCTCAATTACTTTCCAAAATTATTTTCGGTTGTACGAAAAATTATCAGGTATGACCGGCACAGCGGATACAGAAGCCTTTGAGTTAAACAAAATTTATGGTTTAGAAGTTGTCGTTATTCCAACGCATCGCTCAATGGTACGCCGTGATTTAGGCGACGTAGTATTTTTAACATCGACTGAAAAATATGAAGCGGTGGCGAATGACATTAAAGAATGTGCTACACGTGGACAGCCAGTTTTAGTGGGTACAACGTCTATTGAAAATTCCGAATTGTTATCAAATATCTTGACGAAGCAAGGTATTAAGCACGAAGTTTTAAATGCCAAACAGCATGAACGAGAAGCACATATTATCGAACAAGCCGGTCAACCTCATGCCGTTACAATTGCCACGAATATGGCGGGACGTGGTACTGACATTGTATTGGGTGGAAATTTAGAAGCTGAAATACACGCACTGGGCGCGGAGGCAACTCAAACACAAAAAGACAAAATCCGAGGTGCGTGGTTAGATCGTCACAATGCAGTAGTCGCCAGTGGTGGTTTACATGTTATTGGTTCGGAACGTCATGAATCACGCCGAATTGACAACCAATTGCGTGGACGTTCGGGACGACAAGGCGATCCTGGTTCAAGTCGATTTTTCTTATCGTTAGAAGATGATTTGATGCGAATTTTTGCATCGGATCGCGTGGCGGGTTTGATGCAAAAATTGGGCATGGGCAACGGTGAAGCCATTGAACATCCTTGGGTCACTCGTTCGATTGAAAATGCACAACGCAAGGTCGAAGCGCATAATTTCAACATTCGCAAAGAAATTTTAGCGTATGACGACGTGGCGAATGATCAACGCAAAGTCATTTACGCACAACGTAGTGACATTATGGCAGCAGATGACATTTCAGAAATCATCACGGCTATTCGTGAAGATGTCGTGAATAATATGATTACGCTGTACATTCCGGCGAAAACAATGATGGATCAGTGGAATGTTACCGGTTTAGAAGAACATATACGCCTAGAATTTGGCGTAGACATTCCGGTACAAAAACTGCTTGATGAAGACAAGAAACTTCGTGAAGAGACGCTACGTCAAAAAATCATCGCGTTGTTAGAAGAAAACCATGTGGAGAAAGAGCGTGTTTTAAGTAAAGAAACGCTAAACCATGTTGAAAAAACTTTTATGCTACGCGCGTTAGACCATAACTGGAAAGAACATTTAGCGAACATGGATTATTTGCGTCAAGGCATTCATTTTCGGGGTTATGCACAAAAAGACCCGAAACAAGAATATAAACGTGAAGCCTTTGAAATGTTCACCAATTTGCTCGAAACGATTAAATTTGAAGTGGTCGGCTTATTATTCAAAATTCCACTAGAACAAAGTGAATTAGATCGTGAGTTGGATGCTGAATTTGCGATTCCAACACAAACGGTGCAGCATGACAGCGAACATTTATCAGGAATTGCAGATACTGAACAACCGACATTTGCTGAAATGCCTACCAGCCTGACACAAGATAGCATTGGTCGGAACGACGTTTGCCCGTGTGGTTCGGGTTTGAAATACAAACAGTGTCACGGAAAACTGGCTTAACGTTGATAAGGCGATTTCATCTATCGCCGTTGAGTTTTAAATGTAGGCGCGATTTACTCGCGTTGTGACTTGCACAAAGCACGAATAAATTCACGCCTACAGTTAAATTTAACATCAGCGATTTAGAAAATCTTATCTTTGAAAAATCATGAATTGGCTAAAAAACAAACTCAATTTCGATTTCAGTTTTGGTGGTTTCGGAAAAAAAACAACAGCTGTTCTAGGCATCGACATTACCACGACAGTGGTGAAATTATTAGAACTTAGCAAGCATGGTGATCACTATAAAGTCGAAAGTTATATGGTCGCACCGTTACCACGAGATGCTGTGGTAGACAAACACATTACAAATGTTGAAGTCATCGGCGACGCAATTAAAAAAGCATTGCAACGTTCTGGAACGAAATTAAAACAAGCGGCTGTGGCAGTGGGTGGTTCTTCGGTGATTACGAAGTTGATTGTTTTGCCAGACGGTTTGACCGATGATGAAATGGCTGAACAAATCATGATTGAAGCTGAACAATACATTCCCTACAGCATTGATGAGGTTAATTTTGATTTTGAAGTACAAGACAAAAATGAAATTGATTCTAGTCGTGTAAATGTATTGCTCGCAGCATCACGAAAAGAAAATGTGGATGATCGTGTAGCGGCTTTGGCGATTGCGGGATTAAAAGCTAAAGTTGTCGATATTGAGACCTTCGCCATCGAAAATGCGTTTGTTTTGTTAGCCAATCAACTGCCTTACTCGATAGAAAATAAAACCATCGTCGTAATTGAAATTGGGGCGAATTTGACGACGCTACACGTTCTTTATAATTCAAGGGCAATTTATACGCGAGAACAAAATTTTGGTGGCAAACAACTTACCGAAGATATTCAACGGACTTATGGATTAACTTACGAAGAAGCGGGAGTATCGAAAAAATTAGGCGGTCTACCGGATAATTATGAATCCGATGTTCTCGAACCGTTTAAGCGTAATATGGTGCAGCAAATTCAACGGGCGATACAATTTTTTGTTGCATCTAATGCTAGTCGCCCTATTGATTGCGTGATTATTGCTGGCGGTTGTGCATCGATTGCGGGAGTAGATCAACTCGTGTCGCAATCTTTAGGCGTACCAACGTATATTGCGAATCCATTTGTAAATATGGAATTATCGTCGCGAGTTAATCCAAAAAGTTTAGGCAAAGATGCACCAGCAATGCTGATTGCCTGTGGGTTAGCGTTACGGAGTTTTGACGAATGATCAAAATTAACTTATTGCCGTGGCGCGAAGAATTACGCAAACAAAAACAACAAGAATTTGTTACCACTTTCGGCATTGCAATTGGAATTGTAGTGTGTATTTTCGGCGGAATTCATTTTTATCTCGCCAATCAGCAAGATTATCAAGCGCAACGAAATAAAATGCTGCAAGATGAAATCATTGTGTTAGATCAGCAAATTGTCGATATTAAAAACATAGAAGAACAAAAAACACGTCTAATTAACAAAATTACAGTGATTCATAATCTACAACGCTCACGCCCAGAAATTGTACATTTGTTTAGTGAAATTCCCCATGCTACGCCGGATGGTTTATTTATGACGAAATTGACTCGCACTGGACGGGATTTAGTTTTTGAAGGTAAGGCGCAATCGAATGTGTTGGTGTCCGCTTTTATGAGTGCGATTCAGGATTCACCGTGGTTGCAAACACCCTCTTTAGACGTGATAACGCAAGATAAATTGACATCGGATAAAACGAGCGGGGAAAAAATGAATGATTTTACTTTGCGAACAAAACAACGTGATTTAGCAGACGTGAAATAACATGAAATTAGCAGAACTCAATTTAGATGAAATCGATTGGGATTTTAATTCGGCGTGGAGCTGGCCGCTACCAGTTAGAATTTTTGTAATTATTCTGAGTTGTATTTCAATTCTCGGTGCCGGTGTTTATTACGATACATTTAGTCAATCACAGGTTTTAGAAACAGCACAAAAAAAAGAAGCTGAATTGAAAATAATTTTTGAAATCAAACAAAATCAAGCATCAAATCTGTCCGCGTATCAAGAGCAGCTCAAATTCATTCAACAAAAACTGAATGACATTATTAAACAAATGCCGATGGAAGAAGAAGTCGCGGGGTTAGTTATTGATATTTCTCAAACCGGTATTGCGAGCGGATTAGAATTTAAATTATTTAAACCAGCTCCACCGATACATCAAGATTTTTATTCGGAATTACCGATTAACATTGAAGTCGTTGGCGAATATGAAGAATTACTTTTGTTTATCAGCGGACTCGCATCTTTGCATCGAATTGTCACTATTCACGATTTGACTATTGTTCCGTTAGATAAAACCAAAATTGGTAAACAGGATAAGATGCTGATGTCTGTGACCGTGAAGACGTATTATGAAAATAAAAATGTCAAAGACAGCGTTAAATAACATGGTAATTTCCCCTCGTATTCATTTTTTATTGATAGTTTTCGCGACAATTCACTTAACTGCGTGCGGCGGCAACGATTTTACTGATTTGCAGCAATATATCGCAAATGTTAAAGGTCGTCCTCAATACCCTGTGAAACCATTACCCGAATTTAAAAACATCGAACCTTTTGTTCTAAAACGTGAAGGTAATTTACGTGACCCGTTTAGACCGGTTGAAAAAGTAAAGGAAGTCGAACCTAGTGAATTGGAAGAACCCGATAATGGTATTCGTCCCGATAAGAATCGCGTCAAAGAACCACTAGAAGGTTTTCCATTAAGCGGTATGAAAATGGTTGGCACGATTAACATGAATTCGATGTTATGGGGGTTAATTAAAGGTGAAGGCAATACTATTTATCGGGTAAAAGTCGGCAATCGCCTTGGTAAAAACGACGGTAAAATTACGAGCATCGACAAAAATAAAATTGAATTAGTCGAAATTATCCCGAGTAAACCAGGACGATTTATTGAGCAGTCTGCGACCTTAACTCTAGCGGAGTAAATTTATAGTTATGCTAAAAACTAACGTGTGGTTGAAATTGTTAATCCCTTTGCTGTTTTTTTTGCCCATCGTTGGACAGGCAGACACCATGTCATCAACATTATCGGCGATAAACTTTACTTCGCAAAGCAGTGATAAATTACAAGTTCAAATGGATTTGTCCGGTACAGCCGTTGCACCAAAAGTATTTAAAACGGACAATCCAGCACGAATTGTGTTGGATTTTGCAGCAGTGAAAAATGGACTGACTAAAAAAATCTATCCTATTAACCAAGGTCCTGCATTGAATGCTTATGTTATCGAAGCTGACGGACGAGTGCGGGTGATTTTGAATTTACTTGAAACCATGCCATTTGACGTTAAAACGGAAGGCAATAGAGTTGTTTTAACGCTCACACCTACACAAGAAATGACGGTTGCAACGGCGAGTAAACCCATTGCAAAATCATCTGATGCCAAATTAAGTACACCCGAAATCACGAAAGCCACGAATGCGAAAGTAGCGGCATTTATTCCTGAGCAAACGATTAGTGGTTTTGATTTTAAACGCGGCGATAAAAGTGAAGGGCGAATCTTGGTATCATTGGCGAATCCCAATACGGTGGTAAATTCTAAAAAAGACAACGGCAAAGTCGTTATCCATTTCTTGAATACGCAATTACCTGACGGACTAGCCAAACGAATGGACGTGTCTGAATTTGCTACACCCGTTAAATTTATCGATACAGTTTCGGAAAAACAAGAAACCACATTAACTGTTACGACAGTAAATGAACTTTATGATTATTCGGTATTTCAAACCGACGGTTTATTGACCATTGAATTTCGTCCATTGAGTGACGAAGAGAAAGAAAAACAAGAAAAATCGCGGGTGAAATACATTGGCGATCGTTTATCGTTGAATTTTCAAGACATTGAAATTCGCAACATCATTGCAATTTTAGCGGAGTTTACTGGACAAAATATGGTGGCTGGCGATGACGTTTCGGGAAATATCACCTTGAAACTCGATGATGTACCTTGGGATGAAGCTCTTGATTTTATTA
>JAQTOX010000081.1 GCA_028713055.1 Methylococcales bacterium
CGTAGTTGAGCCTGAAGAAATTACGCTTGCCACGCCAACAAAGGATTAGTCGGTTATGAATAATCTAATCCGTTTTTTTATCGACCGCCCGATTTTCGCGGCGGTGCTGTCGATCATGATTGTGCTGGTCGGTGGTTTATCTCTGCTTAAACTGCCTATTGCTCAATATCCAGAAATTGCCCCGCCGACTATTCAAGTGAGTGCAATTTATCCTGGCGCAAATTCTAAAGTGGTTGCCGAAACTGTCGCCACGCCGATTGAACAAGAAGTTAACGGCGTAGAAGATATGTTGTATATGTCGTCGCAATCAACCAACAACGGCAATATGACATTGACGGTCACATTCAAACCAGGAACAAATCTTGATAAAGCACAGGTATTGGTTCAAAACCGTGTTGCGTTAGCTGATTCAAAATTGCCCGAAGAAGTAAGACGTAACGGCATTAGCGTTAAAAAACGCAGTCCAGATTTAAGTTTAGTTATTGGTTTAATTTCACCCGACAAAAGTTATGACAGCGTTTATTTAAATAATTATGCGTTGTTACAAATCAAAGATAATTTGTCGCGTTTGCCAGGTGTAGGCGAAATTACATTGCTCGGTGGGCAAGATTACAGTATGCGTTTGTGGTTGAATCCTGAAAAAATTGCCGCCCAAAATCTTACTGCAAGCGAAATTGTCAAAGCCGTCCGTGAACAAAATGTGCAAGTCGCCGCAGGCGTTATTGGACAACCGCCAACTTCCACACAAACAGATTTTCAATATACCGTCACCACGCAAGGACGTTTGTTAGAGCCTGAGCAATTTGCCAACATTGTGATTAAACAAAGTACAAATGGCGAAATCGTTTATTTGAAAGATGTCGCACGAATTGAATTGGGCGCGAAAGATTACAACTCGCGTTTGCTCTTGAATGGCGACGCGGCGGTGGGTTTAGCGGTGTTTCAATTACCAGGTTCAAATGCTTTGGAAACTAAACAAGGCATTGTTGATGAAATGGAAAAGCTGAAAACACACTTTCCAAAGGGCGTGGATTACAAGCTCGTTTATGACACAGTGGTTTTTGTTCAAGAATCGATTGATGCGGTAATAAAAACGCTGTTTGAAGCGATTTTATTAGTGGTGTTAGTCGTTGTCGTATTTTTGCAAAACTGGCGAGCCACGATTATTCCGTTGTTGAGCGTCCCTGTTTCGTTAATTGGAACGTTTGCAGTCATGTCAGCATTAGGTTTATCGCTCAATACGTTGTCGTTGTTTGGTTTAGTTTTAGCGATTGGAATTGTGGTGGATGACGCAATTGTCGTGGTTGAAAATGTCGAGCGGCATATTGCCTTAGGTTTATCCGCCAGAGATGCCACTCGAAAAGCGATGCAAGAAGTTGTCGGACCAATTATCGCCACATCGTTAGTTTTAGCAGCGGTGTTTGTACCGACCGCATTTATTACGGGTGTTTCAGGTGCGTTTTATAAACAATTCGCCTTAACCATTGCCGTCTCTACGTTAATTTCAGCCTTCAATTCATTGACGTTAAGTCCTGCACTTTGCGCGTTATTACTCGATAGAGCGCATCATCACCAAGACTTATTTACCCGCGTATTGGAAAAATTATTCGGTTGGTTTTTTCGGGGATTCAACCGCTTTTTCGATTCATTCAGTCACGGTTACGCGCGTTTAGTGGGGCGTTTAATTCGCATGACGTTCGTTGTATTAGTTTTATATGTGGGTTTGAATAGCCTTAATTGGTTGGCATTTGAAAAAGTTCCCGTCGGTTTTATTCCGCAACAAGATCAAGGTTATTTAATTTTATACGCGCAACTTCCTGATGCCGCGTCAGTCAATCGCACCGAAGAAGTCGTCAAACAAGCCACTGAAATTCTGCAAAAAACCGAAGGTGTAGGCAACATTATTGCTTATGCGGGTTGGTCAGTATTGACGGGTTCTACACAATCGAACGTCGCCACTATTTTTGTGCGCTTAAAAGATTTTGAAACGCGCAAAGGTCATCCTGAAATGTCTGCTGATACGCTGGTTAAAACATTAGGGCAAAAAATGGCGCAAATTCCAAATGGATTTATCAAAGTATTTGCACCCCCGCCTGTGCGGGGCATGAGTTCAGTCGGCGGATTTAAATTACAAATTCAAGATCGTTCCAATGCGGGAATTGCTGAATTGCAACGTGTGAATACGGAATTTGTTGGCAAAGGCAATCAACAAGCCGGTTTAGTCGGTTTATTTAGTACCTTTCGCGCAGACGTGCCACAACTTTTTGTCGAGGTTGACCGCACACGCAGTAAAACGATGGGCGTACCATTAAATGAAATTTTTGATACGTTACAAATCTATTTAGGTTCGCTGTATGTCAATGATTTCAACAATTTTGGGCGAATTTATCAGGTGATTGCCCAAGCAGATGCCGAATTTAGAATGCAACCTGAAGATATAACCAAATTGAAAACCCGTTCAAAAAATGGCGATATTGTGCCGCTAGGTTCGCTGGTCAACGTTCAGAACATCACAGGTTCTGACAAAATCACGCGCTACAATATGTATCCCGCTGCTGAAATCAACGGTAGCACATTACCTGGTGTGAGTTCTGGGCAAGCAATCGAGTCGATGAGTAAATTATTAAATAGCGAATTGCCAGCGGGTTTTGATTTTGAATGGACGGAAGTTAGCTTGCAACAAGTGTTAGCGGGCAATGTGGCGTATTTGGTATTTCCATTAAGCGTGTTATTTGTGTTTTTGGTATTAGCTGCACAATACGAAAGCTGGTCTTTGCCTTTCACAGTGATTTTGATTGTGCCAATGTGTATTTTGTCGTCAATGGTGGGAGTTTGGTTGAGTGACATGGATAACAACATTTTCACGCAAATTGGCTTTATCGTTCTGGTTGGTTTGGCGAGTAAAAACGCAATTTTAATTATTGAGTTTGCTAAACAGCGACAAGAACAAGGACTTGATAAATTTGCGGCGGTTATCGATGCGGCAAAAGTGCGATTACGTCCGATTTTAATGACTTCATTTGCGTTTATTTTAGGTGTTTTTCCTTTAGTGATTGCCCAAGGCGCAGGCTCAGAATCACGCCGCATATTAGGAACAGCAGTATTTAGCGGCATGATTGGCGTGACATTCTTTGGCTTGTTATTAACCCCTGTTTTTTATGTCGCGGTGCAAAGTTTGACGCAAAAATTATTTCCAGCGAAATTAGCCGCAGAGAAAAAATCATGAACCTAACTCAAATGACGATACTTATAACGGCTAGTTTATTAACCGCGTGTACAGTTGGACGCGATTATCAGTTGCCATTTTTCGCTACGCCAAACAATTTTGCAGAAGCGACTACGCCCGAATTTTCTAACAAAACCATCGAATTAAAATGGTGGGAAGTGTTTAAAGATGGACAACTCAGTGCATTGGTCAATCAAACGATACTGAATAATCATGATTTGAAAGCTGCTCATGCAAATTTACGCGAAGCCCGCGCATTATATATGGAAACGGGATTTGATTTAGCTCCAACCATTACAACGCACAGCAATTATACCGAGCAATTACGCAGTACCGGTTCGATGAATAATCGCGCTTTTGTGCCGCGCGAGTTAAACCTTTACAGCACAGGTTTTGATGCTGCTTGGGAATTAGATTTATTTGGACGAGTGCGACGAAATATCGAAGCCAGCAGTGATGAAGTTGAAATGCAGGAAGCCAGTCTTAAAGATGTCAAAATTAGTTTAATTGCCGAAGTAGCACGAAATTATTTTGAACTTCGTGGCTTGCAAAATCAGTTAGCTGTTATCAAAAACAATGTTGAAAATCAACAGCAAACATTAGAAATTACGCGCGTTCGGGTTGAAAATGGGCGCGGTACAGAACTTGATACCGCAAGAATTGCGGCACAACTCGATAATACCCGTGCAATTGCTCCGACATTGGAAATGGCGATTACTCATGCTATTCACCGTTTAAGTGTTTTGACAGGACAATTACCTAACGCACTTACTGCAAATTTATCAAAAGCGATTCCAATTCCGACATTGCCCGACATGATTACTGTCGGTAATCCGGCTGATTTATTGCGCCGTCGTCCAGATATTCAAATGGTCGAACGGCGTTTAGCCGCTTCAACCGCTAGAATTGGTGTGGCAACGGCAGATTTATTTCCTAAAGTCACATTTGTCGGCACTTTATCGCTAGAAGCAAGCACCTTATCAAGTATGGGTGCAACTGGTTCTGGTGCGTATTCTCTTGGACCTCGAATTAGTTGGGCAGCGTTTGATTTAGGTCGTGTTTATGCAAGGATTAAAGCTGCCGATGCACACGCTGAAGCCGATTTAGATCGTTATCAGCAAACTGTTTTAACGGCATTAGAAGAAACAGAAAATGCACTCGTCAGTTATAACAAGGCAAAAGTAAAACAAGATTTTTTAGCTTCAGCCGTTAAATCTAGCGTGAAAGCCTATGAATTAGCACAATTACGGTTTAACGAAGGCATAACAGATTTTTTGACCGTATTAGACAGTCAATCACTTTTATTACAAGACCAAAATCAATTAGCACAAAGTAAAACTGACTCGGCAACAAAACTGGTGACTGTTTATAAATCTTTAGGCGGCTGACAGATTCTCGATTAGTCGTGTTGTGCTGTTGTTAGTATTCGTGGCTTATCCGATAAAAAAACCGCCTTTACGGCGGTTTTTTTTGTTCAAAATTCAGTTGAAATCAATCCTGATAACCCAAACTTTGCAACGCTCGTTCGTTATCTGACCAACCTTTTTTCACTTTCACCCAAAGTTGCAAATACACTTTTTGTCCAATCAAACGCTCAATATCAATCCTTGCATCGGTACCGACTTTTTTCAGCATTTCGCCTTCTGTGCCAATGATGATGCTTTTTTGCGAGAGTCGTTCAATCCAAATAATCGCGTAAATTTTGCTGATATTTTCGAGTTCTTCATAACGTTCAATTTCAACCGTCAATTCATACGGCAACTCTGCGCCCAAACGACGCATCAATTTTTCACGAATAATTTCAGCCACCAAAAAACGTTCAGGTCTGTCAGTGATTTGGTCAGCGGGGTAAATCAAATCGCCTTCGGGCAACAAGCCCATAATTTCGCTTTCTAATTCTTCTAAATGAATTCCTTTTAACGCTGAAATGGGGAAAATCGAGTGAAACGGAAAACGTTCTTGTGCTGCTGCAAAAAAAGCGAAGACTTTGTCTTTATCGACAACTCTATCGATTTTGTTGACCGCCAAAATTACAGGTAAACCCGCTTGTTTGAGTTTTTCAAAAATTACTTCGTCGTATTCTTGAAACGCCAAACCGTCAATTAACCACACAATCACATTCACACCGAGCAACGTGGTGTCGGCGGTGCGATTGAGTTGACGATTTAACGCTTTCTTTTGGTCGGCGTGCATTCCAGGCGTATCCATATAAATGGCTTGCCCTACGTCAGTGGTGTTAATCCCTAAAATTCGATGGCGCGTTGTTTGAGGTTTGCGTGAGGTGATACTGATTTTTTGTTTGATTAAATGATTCATTAAAGTCGATTTGCCCACATTCGGGCGACCAATTAAGGCGACGTAACCGCAATTCATATTTTGTATTCCTTAGCTAATAATTCGAGGAGGATTTCTGCGGCGGATTGTTCCGCACCTTTACGAGTTACGCCTGAGCCAATACTCGGCGTTGGCAATAACGAAATTTTGCATTGTACTTTAAACGTTTGTTCGTGTGCCAAACCCGATGCTGTCAATAGTTCGTATTGTGGCAAGTCTAATTGTTTGGCTTGCATGAGTTCTTGCAAACGTGTTTTGGGATCTTTTTGACCACTATTTAATGATGAGTTTTTCAGTTTTTCGGCGAATAATTCAGCGACCCATTTCTGGCACGCTGCCATGCCTTGATCTTGAAATAGTGCGGCAATAATCGCTTCAACAGCATCCGATAAAATTGAATCACGGCGAAAACCACCACTTTTCAATTCGCCTGAACCGAGCAACAAATAATCACCTAAGTTGTGTTGTCGCGCTAATTCCGCTAATGAACGTTGATTCACTAAGCTGGCGCGTAACCGGCTTAACACGCCTTCGGGAGCTTGTGGGAACAGGTTATATAACTGTTCGGCGATAACAAAACCTAAAATCGCATCCCCTAAAAATTCTAACCGTTCGTTGTTGTTTGCGCTTACGCTACGATGTGTCAACGCTCGGATAAATAATTGTGGGTCATTAAAAACTAAACCCAATTTTCTACTTAATACTTCTGGTTTTTTTGTCACACAACACTCGCTTTGTATTTGTTCATTGTTACTTACGTGGCAATTTTACACAAAAAGCCCCGACGGCGTGATGCAATCGGGGCTTTCATTCACCAAAACAACTCAACATCGTAATGCTTAAAAACTGTATCAACACTTGCCAGTTTCAAATTCTCTAATTTTGCTTGAATCAAAATCACGAATTTTATCTTTAATATTCACCAACGGTTCTCTTTTGAATAACTTGTCTTTGTTGTTGTTTAATTAAAAAATTTACAAAATCTAACACTTGTTTTTGTAAATCGGGTTGTAAAATTTCGTATTGAAACACTAATTGTTGGCTATTCATTGCACGTTACTCGCGTGTTAAAAATTTTTGATGCAGCAATTCTACACAAAAAAGATACAAGCCCCGTACTGTGATGCAATCGGGGCTTTCTTCCGCACCGTTAATTAGTGAAGATGTGGTAAGTATTCGGGAAGATGAGCGCGAATTTCAACAGGTGTTAAATTCACGATATTGTTATCCAGCTCAAAACAAACCATTTTTTTCACTTGTTCGGATAACTGGTTTCGCAACAAGCCTAAAAAAGAAGGTTCGGCAACAAGTATCAGTTGTTTAAATTTATGTTCGTTATGAGCGGTTTCCAAATGTTTGGCGATAGAATGGGCAAATTGTTCAGCTTCATGTTTTTTTGGGTCAGTAGATTGTTCAAAAGCATGACCGCCCGTGCCACATTCGCCTTGATTTCTCCCAGGTAAATCAGAAGTCATGTCGCGATCATGCAAACGTCCCTCTGAATGCGTGATCATTTCGATTTCGGTGAGTGGTGCTGATTGATTTTCGGCAGCGAAAAACCGAGCAGAACTATTGTTTGCGACAACTATCCACGTTAATAATTTCATGACTTTCTCTCCAAAATTTATTCAAAACGGAAACGTTATTTGTGAATCAGAACAAACTTAATTCAAAAATAACGTTTCCGATTCTAAGGGAATAAAAATTTTGTGTCCAAATTTATATCCGCATCTAAAAACTGCATTCTATACATTGCGTGACAAAGATTTTACAATAATATCCACGTTAAGGATTTCGCCTTAACCGTTCACATTTTATCTCTTCACTTATCGCGCGATTTCATGATTAAACAACTGGTTGAATTTTTCCCCATCTTACTTTTTTTCATTGCCTTCAAACTTTACGATATTTACGTCGCTACGGCGGTCGTCATTGTCGCCACAATTTTGCAGGTCGCTTTCGCGTGGTATAAACACCGAAAAGTTGAAACCATGCAATGGATTACACTGATTTTAGTCGTTGTGATGGGTGGATTAACGCTAATTTTGCATGATGAACAATTCGTCAAATGGAAATTATCGATTATCGAATGGCTATTCGGTAGCGCGTTTCTAGGCAGTCAATTTATCGGCAAAAAACCATTTATTGAACGCATGATGTCGAGCCAGCTCACGTTGCCAACGGTAATTTGGAAAACGTTGAATTTGTGTTGGGCAGCCTTTTTTATCGGTGTGGGATGTTTGAACGTGTATGTTATGTTTAATTACGATACTAATGATTGGGTAACATTCAAAACGTTTATCGTGCCTGCGATGATGGCGATGTTTATCGTCGTACAAATGATTTTTCTTTATAAACATTTGCCAGATAGTGAGGCTTAAAAATGCTTTATGCAATTATGGGCGAAGATGTTGCCGACAGTTTGCTAAAACGACAATCAGCGCGTCCGGCACATTTAGCGCGTTTACAAGCGTTGCAAGATGCTGGACGTTTAATTCTCGCAGGCCCGCATCCAGCGATTGATTCTGAAAATCCTGCCGAAGCGGGTTTTACAGGGAGTTTAATTGTTGCGGAATTTGCCTCACTTGAAGACGCCCTATTTTGGGCGAATACTGATCCTTATATTGACGCTGGTGTTTATGCTCGCGTCGTTGTTAAACCTTTTAAACAAGTTTTTCCATCATGAAAGAAACCACAGATTTGATTCGCCATAGCTTAACGACAGCATTAAAACCGTCGTTGTTGGAAATTATTGATAACAGTGCTGCACACGCAGGTCACGCTGGCGCACAAAAGGGCGGTGGACATTACAACGTCACGATTGTGAGTGCCGCATTTGAAAAGAAAACACTCGTCCAACGTCATCAACTGATTTATGAGGCATTGGGTGATATGATGAAACAGCAAATTCACGCTTTGGGCATTAACGCCCTTACTCCTACTGAAGAAATGAAAGGAAACAAATAAATGAAACTTAAATTACTCTCTTTAATGGTAGCTGGTTTAGCGATTACCGGTTGCGATCAAAAACCCGCTAATACAACGACTACGCCAACTAGCACACCGGTTGCTGCCGTTACTCCTGTAACTGTCAACAAAGCTGATGCTGTTGCGGTTGTAAATGGTCAATATATTGCCAAAGCGGCGTTGGACGAATTGGAAAAAGAAATTGCCACTCGCAGTCATGGTCAAACATTTCCCAAAGAAAAATTGGTGGACGAGTTGATTCAACGCGAATTATTGATTCAAGACGCAACCAAAAAGAATTTGGATCAAACACCTGAGTTTGTAGCACGTTTGACGGATGCACGAAAAGCCTTGTTATCACAAACTGATTTGCAAAACTTTATTGCTGCAAATCCTGTAACGGATGCCGAAATTAAAGCCGAATACGATTCGAAAGTGGCGGCTGAAAAAGGCACAGAATACAAAGCTCGTCACATTTTGGTAAAAACGGAAGCTGAAGCGAAAAAAGTTATTGCTGATTTAGACAAAGGCGGTGATTTCAAAAAGTTAGCGGATAAACTTTCGTTGGATGGTAAGGAAGCACAAAACGGGGGTGATTTGGGTTGGTTCTCAGCAGCGCAAATGGTTGCACCGTTTTCAGATGCGGTTGCTGCTTTAGAAAATGGCAAATACACCAAAACGCCTGTGCAAACTCAATTCGGTTTTCATGTGATTATGCGTGAAGAATCGCGTCCACAAACACCACCCCCTTTGGACGCAGTAAAAGAACAATTGACTCCATTCTTGCAACGTCAAAAAATCGAAACCATGTTGAAAAGTTTACGGACGGCGGCAAAAGTGGAAGTTTTAATTCCATTAACCGAAGAAAAACCTAAAGTTGAAGCACCTGCTGTTGTGCCTGCAACGGTTGAATCTGTTCAACCTACTGCTGCTGAACCAGCTGTAGCCCCTGCTGAACCTGCAAAATAATTTATGGCGAGTTCACGATTTTGTCGTGAACTCGCACACATTTCTTATGCCTAAAACTACTCTTTTCGTTTGTACACATCGCCGTAATTCTGCCGATTATCCATCATGTGGAGTGCGTGGCAGTGAAACGTTATTGCAACAATTAAAACTCGCCACAAAAAACTGCAATTTCAATGTCGAGCCAAACATTTGTTTTGGACATTGCGAAGAGGGTGCAGTGGTAAAAATCACACCAAACGGCAAGTTTTATCATCATGTTACAGAGCTTGATATTCCAACGTTAATCGCGGATGCAAATTTTTTAAGCACTACAGCACTTTCTCCAAATACTGCACCATCAGTTGTAGATTGCGATTGCCCCGATAGTGATTGATGTCTAATTTGTACGCCAAACACACACGCCGCATTCCTTGCCACATTTCTGGTTTATCGACATTAAACGCAATTGCCTCTAACTCTTTTCCCGCAACATTTGTTCGTACCAATAATTTCAAATGAGCATCTTTTAAAATTCGCACATTCACCACCTCAAAAACACCGTTAAAAATGGGTTCTGGAAAATGTTGCCCCCACGTGGTCACATTTTGTAATAAATCCGCAAACTCTAACGTTAAATCCGCTTCGGTTAATTCACCATCTGACAGAATTTTTTGCTGCAAATCGATTTGACTTAATCGCCGCCCGACCATTTCATTAAATGCAATCGTAAACGACGGTAAATGATGTGCGTGCATACTCAAACCCGCCGCCATCGCATGACCACCAAATTGCAAAATTAAATTTGGATGTTCGGTGGCAATATCACTCAACACGTCGCGCAAATGTACACCTTCAATTGAACGTCCCGACCCTTTCAATAAATCATGACCAGCTGTTGCGAAAGCAATTACTGGTCTATGTAACCGGTCTTTAATTCGTGCCGCTAAAATTCCAATCACGCCCTGATGCCAATTTGCGTCATATAAACACACGCCCCATTTTTCATGTGGTTTATCGAGCGCAAAGGTATCTGCCAATAAATTCATGGCTTCTTGTTTCATCGTATGTTCGATTTCGCGTCGTTCGGTATTGAGCGAATCTAAATGCGTTGCCATTTTTAACGCGGTGGCAAAATCGTTTTCCAGTAAACAATGGATGCCAAGCGACATATCTTGAATGCGTCCAGCAGCATTCAAACGTGGCGCGACGCTAAAACCAAAATCACTGGCGTGCAACGTTGCAGTATTTTTCCCTGCGACTTCGATTAACGCCAAAACACCTGCGTGACCTTGACCGTTTCGAATTCGCAATAAACCTTGATACACCAGCGTGCGATTTACTTTATCTAACGCCACCACGTCAGCGACGGTACCAAGTGCGACGAAATCCAGTAATTGCGCCATATTGGGTTCGGGAATGTTTTGCGATTCAAACCAATGTCGTTCACGTAACCGACTTCTCAACGCCGACAACACATAAAAAATGACACCCACACCCGCAATCGATTTACTTGGGAATTCATCAAAAATTAAATTTGGATTCACAATCGCATCGGCAGCAGGCAGCGTTTTAGCGGGTAAATGATGATCCGTAATTAACACCGTCATGCCACGTTCTTTTGCAACTAAAACGCCTTCGTGACTACTAATTCCATTGTCGACGGTGATAATCACATGTGCGTTTTTCTGCGTAGCGAGTTCGACAATTTCAGGCGTAAGTCCATAGGCGTGTTCAAAACGATTCGGGACAACGAAATCGACATTTTTTGCACCTAATAAATGAAAACCTTTCATGGCTACAGCACAACTCGTCGCGCCATCGGCATCAATATCTGCGACGATACAAATGTTTTGCTGCTGTTCTAATGCCACGATTAAATGCGTCACCATTGTTTCCATATTCGACAACAAAAATGGTGACGGTAATTTGGATAAACTACGCTCTAATTGTTCGCTCGACGTTAGACCGCGAGCCAAAAAAATACGTTTCAATATCGCAGGCAAATCACCAAAATCGTCACTTTGTTCTAAAACGGGACGCGGTACGATAGTTTTTTTTACGCCTTGATAATAAAGTGTGGTCATTTGCGTGAGTCGAAGGTTTAAAGTGAAAATAGCATTGTTGCGATATTACAAAGTGTGTCAAACTTTTCGCTGTTTTTTAACCTTCATTTTAAAATTCTTATGAACAACATTTATTCGCTCGCCGTCGAAGGCGTACAAAAACTGATTCCTTACAAAGCCGGTAAACCGATTGAAGAATTGGAACGGGAATTGGGTATTTCTAACATTATCAAACTTGCATCAAACGAAAATCCGTTAGGCATTGGCGAAAAAGCACGCGCAGCAATTCAAAATGCGGTTGCAGATTTAGCGTTATATCCTGATGGCAGCGGCTTCCATTTAAAAAATGCGTTGGCAAAAAAATATGCTGTTTCATCCGAGCAAATCACACTCGGTAACGGTTCAAACGAAATTTTAGAATTGGTCGCACGGGCTTTTTTAACACCTGAAAATGAAGTTATTTTTTCACAACACGCTTTTGCAGTTTATCCAATTGTGACGCAAGCGGTTGGCGCAAAAGCGGTCGTTACGCCAGCGTTAAATTACGGCCACAATTTAGTTGAAATGTTGGAGCGCGTAACAGCTAAAACTCGTGTGGTCTTTATCGCTAATCCGAATAATCCAACGGGTACAT
>JAQTOX010000082.1 GCA_028713055.1 Methylococcales bacterium
CACCAAAAATGTCGGCACTGCGAAAACGGTGAGTTTAAGTAACGTCGCGATAACCGGAGCGGATGCCCCGAATTACACCATCAGCAATTTACCCACGACGACACGCGCAGATATTACCGCGCGAACCTTAACGCTTGCTGCGGCGCAAGCCGAAACTAAAATTTACGACGGCACCACCCTCGCTACCCCCAGTTTTATGGATGACCGTATTAGTGGCGATGCGTTGAAAATTGAGGCGGCGGCGAACTTTGACACTAAAAATGTGGGTAGCGCGAAAACGGTGACGTTGAGTAACATCGCGATAACCGGCGCAGATGCCCCAAATTACACCATCAGCAATTTACCCACGACGACACGCGCGGATATTACCGCGCGAACCTTAACGCTTGCGGCGCAAGCCGAAACTAAAATTTATGATGGCAATACCCTCGCTACCCCCCGTTTTACGGATGACCGCATTGTGGGTGATGCGTTACAAATCGATGCAGCGGCGAACTTTGACACTAAAAATGTCGGCACTGCGAAAACGGTGACGTTGAGTAACATCGCGATAACCGGAGCAGATGCCCCAAATTACACCATCAGCGCATTACCCGCCACGACACTTGCGGATATTGCCGCGCGAACCTTAATACTTACCGCGACAGCGGAAAATAAAATTTACGATGGCAATACCCTCGCTACCCCCCGTTTTACGGATGACCGCATTGTGGGCGATGTGTTAAAAATCGACGGCACCGCAAATTTTGACACCAAGAATGTCGGCACTGCGAAAACGGTGAGTTTGAGTAACGTCGCGATAACCGGCGCAGATGCCCCAAATTACACCATCAGCAATTTACCTACGACGACTCTCGCGGATATTACCGCGCGAACCTTAACGCTTGCGGCGCAAGCCGAAACTAAAATTTATGATGGCAATACCCTCGCTACCCCCCGTTTTACGGATGACCGCATTGTGGGTGATGCGTTACAAATCGATGGCACCGCAAATTTTGACACCAAGAATGTCGGCACTGCGAAAACGGTGAGTTTGAGTAACGTCGCGATAACCGGCGCAGATGCCCCAAATTACACCATCAGCAATTTACCTACGACGACACGCGCAGATATTACCGCGCGAACCTTAACGCTTACCGCGCAAGCCGAAACTAAAATTTATGATGGCAATACCCTCGCTAAACCTAGTTTTACGGATGACCGCATTGTGGGAGATGTGTTAAAAATCGACGGCACCGCAAATTTTGAGACTAAAAATGTGGGTGCCGCGAAAACCGTGAATTTAAGCAACGTCGCGATAACAGGAACTGATGCGTTAAATTATGCTGTTAACACACTACCCACTATGACAACAGCTGACATTACGCCAGCACCTTTGACTATATCCGTGGAACCAAAAACAAAAACTTATGGCGATGTAGACCCATCATTCACTTACAAAGCCGACGCATTTAGAGGCAATGACAACAACAGTTTGCTTGTAGGTTCACTTGCTCGTTCTGACAAAAGTGAAAATGTGGGCAAATATCTCATTAGTGGCAAATTTAGCGCGGGTGAAAATTATCTTGTAAATCTCATTCCCAACAATTTAGACATTACGTCAGCGAGTTTGATTGTGACTGCGAATGGCAAAACGAAATTAGTTGGAACAATCGATCCTGTTTTTGATTTTGTTGCACAAGGATTAAAATTAAAAGATGTAGCGGACGTGGTTATTACTGGTTCATTACTGCGTGATATGGGTGAGAATGTGGGGAGTTATAGCATCAATCAAGGAAGTTTAACGGCTAATTCTAATTATTTACTTTCTTATAAAGCAGGAACTTTAGAAATCAACAACAATGATACAAACACCACAACAGGTGGGACAGTTGTGACATCAACCCCATCATCCCTAAATACAGATGCTGTTGAACAAACTATTAAAGCAGTTTTTAAAGATGCCACACCGCAACAAATTCAAACGGTGACAACCAGTGTTGCGACTAATGTAAATTCACAAACCAATACCATTTTAACGATGCCAATCGCAACGCCAACAATGACTACCGTCACATCTGGTGCGTCAAATATAATCGCGTCCAAAGCCGAAACTACAAGTTCAAGCAGTGAAGGTGAATCGTCGTCTTCTAGTTCGAGTGGCACTGAAAAATCGACATTAGCGAGTGGTTCGAGTTCACCTAAAGATGTTAAAGAATCGAAAGATGAAAAAAATGAGAAAAAGGATAAAAAAGCGGATGTCGCTATTGTGACCACAATTACTGATACGAAATCCGCTAGACCGTTACAACAATGCAAATAATTTCTAGCGTTTTTTACTCGTAATTTTTCTTTTTGGTACGCGGTAAAAACTGCACTAGTTTTACGGCATTCTCATCGCGTTCCAAAATTTCTAGCGCATAACCGTGTAATCGAATGCTTGTTCCGATGTTAGGAATAGTTTCCATAAATTCTAAAATCAAACCATTCAATGTTTTAGGACCTTCGGTAGGGAGTGACCATTGCGTAATTCGATTCAATTCGCGTATGGTCACACTTGCATCGACCAAATAACTGCCATCACTTTGTACTTGTACGGTATTGTCTTCTTCGGTAATCAATTCACCGACAATCTCTTGCAATAAATCGTCAAACGTCACTAATCCCTGCACATCACCATATTCATCAACGACCAAACCAATCCGAATACGTTCACTTTTAAAGCGCGACATTTGCGTATGTACTGGTGTACTTTCGGGAATAAATATTGGTTTAGTCAATAAACTGATAATGGTTTGTTTATCGAAATCTTCATGATGAATTTCAATTAACACTTTGCGTAAATGTAAAAAACCAATCACACGATCAACATTTTGTTTATAAACCGGTAAACGTGTGTGTGAACTGTGTTTAATTTGATGAATAATGGTTTCAATGGGCAATTCTAAATCAATACCAGTAATTTCATTACGTGGAGTCATGATGTCTTCGACGGTTGCCGATTCCAAATCTAAAATACCTAACAGCATTTTTTGATAACGATTTGGCATAACGTTTTCAGCTTCAGCAATGATACTTTTAAGTTCGTCTTTATTGAGTGCGTCATGGCTGGTTTTAGTCGTATCAACTCCCATAGAACGTAATAAACAATGCGCTAAGGAATTTACCAACCAAACGAGCGGATAAAAGATTTTTAACAGTCCGGTGTAAATCCACGCGGCGGGAAAAGCGAGAAGTTCGGGCTTAATGGTGGCGAGTGTTTTAGGTGTAACTTCTGAAAAAATAAGCATCACCAATGTGAGTAATGCGGCGGCAATGGCAACGCTGGATTCTTCATCGGCATAAAGTTTAATCGCAATAACAGTAGCAATGGAGGATGCGAAATTATTAACAAAATTGTTACACAACAAAATTAGTCCTAATACCCGATCTGGACGTTGCAGCAATTGCTGTGCTTTGATTGCGCCAGAATGCTTTAACTTAACCAAATGTCGTAATCGGTAACGATTTAGAGTCATTAGGGACGTTTCAGAGCCTGAAAAAAAGGCGGATAAAACCAGCAGTAACAAAAGTATGCCAAACAGCATACTCAGGGGCATATCGTTCAATGAAAACACTCGCGCAGTTATAAAAACTTGATTAGTGTCTACGGTGGCGAATTTTTGTCAAGTTCAAAAATTGACATGTTTTTATTTTTCGTGGTTCAAATTACATTAACAAAATGCAATAATGAACTGAAATAAAACATATTTTAGTTTTTACCTTCTATGAAATTAACTTGTCTGGAATGATTATTTGGCAAATAGTTCTCTTTTTAACAGCTGCCCCTGCTTTATAATAATCCGCAAATCTTTTAGTTTAACCGAGTGAAAAGTATGGTGTTGCCTCCTATTTTGTTAATTGATGATAATCAGTCACGCATCCAACAATTTGAAATTATTTTTCAATTCATGGGGTATCGGGTAAAAACAATTGGGTCAGAAAATTATGCCGATTATTTACATGAAATTAACCGCGTAGGTAGTATTTTTATCGGTGAAGGTATTCGAAAACAATTTATGATTATCAATGAAATTGTTGAAATGGCGCGAATCCCCGTTATTTTTATCACTGAAGGCAATGACGAAGTTACGGTAGAACAGGTTCACGAAAAATTGTTTCACGTTTTACCCAGTCCATTACAACACGCGCAATTGAGTCCATTGCTCGCAAAAATTTCCATTAGTCGTACCCTCGTTGTCGCGCCGACTAACCTTACGGTAGAAACCAAAAAATTAGTTCTGGAATCAGCAGAAGATACCGAAGCTCTGTCGTTAGTTGCTGCACGTCTTAAAGGGAATAGTACATCGATGGTACATATTCGGAAATTGATTGCCCAGGTTGCAGAATCTGAAGCAACGGTTTTAATTTTAGGCGAATCTGGTACGGGGAAAGAAGTGGTTGCCAATGCGCTACACGATGCGTCGTTACGCAGTTCAAAACCATTTGTTCCCATTAACTGTGGTGCGATTCCTGCCGAATTACTGGAAAGTGAGTTATTCGGGCATGAAAAAGGCGCGTTTACTGGTGCATTAAATGCGCGTCAAGGTCGTTTTGAAATGGCGGAAGGCGGCACGTTATTTTTAGACGAAATTGGAGATATGCCATTATCAATGCAAGTTAAATTGTTGCGAGTATTGCAAGAACGTACGTTTGAGCGCGTCGGTGGTAATAAAACGATTCATTGCGATGTGCGAATAATTGCAGCAACGCATCGGCATTTAGAAGAAGAAATTAGACACAACCGTTTTCGGGAAGATTTATTCTACCGGCTGAATGTTTTTCCAATTGAAATGCCGCCATTGAAACATCGCACCGATGATATTCCTGTGTTAATTGAAGATTTGATTACGCGAATGGCGCAAGCAAATCGAGGATTTATAAAATTAACGCCGAATGCGTTAGCGACGTTAATGCACTATGAGTGGCCTGGTAACGTGCGTGAATTGGCAAATTTAATCGAGCGATTGGCAATTATTTACCCAAAATCACAGGTCGATGTTGATGATTTACCTGAAAAATTTAAACAACACCGCGTTGAAAATATAAATATGGAGACTGTAATTTCAGTTGCTGAAATTTATGAAGAAGAAATTAAAGTTCGACCAAACATTGTCGAAAACCCGAGAGGGACGACAGCGTCAGAAATGCACGACTTAATGCAGCATCATGAATATGTACCTGAAACTACCGCGCAATTACCCGAAGAAGGTATTGATTTAAAAGAATATTTAAACACAATGGAATTGGATTTAATTCGTCAGGCGTTAGATGAGTGTAACAGTGTGGTTGCTCACGCAGCGAAACGCTTAAATATGCGTCGTACGACCTTAGTTGAAAAGCTACGTAAATTTGATTTGCAACGGTGAATCGATGCCGTTTTGTTGACGTTTAAATCATTATTTTCATGGCATCAATTGTGTTGTAACAAAACCAATATGCCTAGATTTAGAGAGAACAAAAATGAACGACATCCGTATCGCCCCAGCCTTAGAGCAAATCCGCAATCTATCCATTGCCGCTGGCAGTAAAGTTCCCGAAGTGCCATCAGAAGGTATCGATTTCGGTTCATTGTTAAAGCAAGCCATTGACAACGTCAATGAAAAACAACAAATCTCCGGAAATATGAAATCGGCTTTTGAAGGTGGTGATAAAACCATAAATCTTGCTGAAGTAATGGTTGCCTCACAAAAATCCGATGTATCCTTTAAAGCCATGTTGCAGGTCAGAAACAAATTAGTTGAAGCCTATAAAGATGTCATGAACATGCCCATGTAATTTCCAACCCACTGTGATTAGACAATGAGTGAACAAAACAGCACAAATCCGCTCGCTACTAACAGTGGCGCGGACATCACAATAGGTGGCACAGGTTCAGAAAGCGGCTTTATGTCCGGTTTGAATCTTGAAGGTCATCCTGCAATTCGTGGACTTGCCAAGCTGACAATGGCACGTCAGGTCGCTATTATGCTTGGTTTAGCGTTGAGTGTAGCGATTGGGATTGCAGTCGTTTTATGGTCACAAGATGCCAATTACGCACGGCTTTATACCGAATTAAACGACAAAGATACTGCCGAAATTCTCGATGCGTTGAATGCCCAAGGCGTGAAATACAAAATCGAAGAAGGCGGCAGCATTATGGTGTTAGCCGATAAAGTTAATGATTTAAAAATTAAACTCGCCGCTCAAGGGCTACCAAAAAGTAACAGTTTAGGTTATGAATTACTCGACAAAGAGCAAAGTTTTGGCACCAGTAAAAGTGCGGAATTGTCACGATTTCAGCGGGCATTAGAAGGCGAAATTACGCGTACAATTATGTCGATTCAAAGTGTGAAATCGGCGCGGGTTTTATTAGCATTGCCTGTGCAATCGGTGTTTGTGCGTGAACGTAAAAAACCGAGTGCATCGGTCATTGTGCATTTGTACCAAGGTCGCACACTTGACAAAGGACAGGTTGAAGCAATTGTGCATTTGGTATCGTCTAGCGTGCCACAACTCGATGCCGACCATGTCACAGTTGTCGATTACAAAGGGCAGCTGCTTAATACACGCAACGATGCTGCCGGAAATTTGACGGCGGGACAGTTCGATTACAAAACAAATATTGAAGAACATTTGATGCACCGCATTGAAAATATTTTGTCTCCGTTAGTTGGGGCAGAATCGATGCGCGTACAAATTTCAGCCGACGTAGATTTCACAGAAACCGATAAAACGCAGGAAATGTTTAATCCTGATTTACCCGCGTTACGCAGTGAACAAACAACCGATGAACAGAATAAAGAAAATCCCCAAGGCGTACCAGGTGCGTTAACTAACCAGCCAACACCCGCTGGCACTGCGATTGAAGTGATTCCACCTGCACAACCTAATTCGATTGCGGCGGATACGACAGGAAAACAAGGTTATGCGTCGAAAACGGCTACGCGAAATTATGAATTAGATAAAACGATTACACACACGCGCTTGGCTTCGGGTTTATTACGTCGTTTATCCGTTGCTGTAGTTGTTGACGATAGACACATTGCTCAAACTGACGGCACGTCAAAATTACAACCTTACGCTCAGGAAGATTTGAATCGTTTTAACGATTTAGTCAAACAAGCAGTTGGTTTTGACAGTGGGCGCGGCGATGCTGTAACTGTTACTAACGTGAGTTTCAGAGGCGCGGAGTTAGATTTACCACCTGAATTACCGTTGTGGAAAGAAGTGTGGTTCATTGAATTAGTGAAACAGGCTGCTGCTGTATTGGCTATATTATTCCTAATTTTTGGAGTGTTACGTCCAACTGTTCGCGCTTTGATTGCAAAAGACGAAGAAGAAAAACGAGCTATTGCTGAAGCCGAAGAACAAGCACGTGCTGCTGCGTTATTGGCAGCTGGCTTTATCCTTGATACTGATGGTACGCCGTTGTCGCTTACCGAAGATGAACAACATAAAATTGATGATTTATTGGAGTCGATGGAAATGCCGAAATCTTACCAAAATCGTTTGGATTATTTGAAACACTTAGTTGATGAAGATCCGAAAGTCGTTGCCCAAGTATTAAAAACATGGATTAGAAGAGATGTCTAGTAACCCGAAGAACAACCCTAATGTCTTAATGCGGAACTCCGAGAAAGCAGCGGTGTTGTTGCTTGCGGTTGGAATGGATAAAGCTGCATTTGTTTTAAAACAAATGAATCCCCGCGAAGTGCAAGCCGTCTGTGCCGCGATGGCGAACATGGGCGACATCAATGTGCAGTTGATTGAAGATATTTTGGAAGAATTTATTAAAGACGTGAAATCACAAACCGCGTTGGGTATGAATTCTGACGATTATATTCGTACGGTGTTGATCAATGCGTTGGGTTCGGAAAAAGCGAACAGTATTTTGGATCGTATTTTCCAAGGTGGTAGTTCGAAAGGGATTGAACAGCTTAAATGGCTCGATTCTCGTTCAATTGCCGATATGATTCGTGCAGAACATCCGCAAATTATCGCGACGTTATTGTCGTTAATGGATCCTGAGCAGGCGGCAGAAGTTGTGATGTTCTTTGGCGAATCCTTACGTGCCGATTTAATGATGCGTATTGCCACGATGCAAGGTATTCAACCGCAAGCATTACGTGAACTCGATCAAATTATGGAGAAACAATTGACCGGTTCGGATAATGCGAAATCTACCAGTTTGGGTGGTGTGGATACAGTTGCCAGCATCTTAAACTTCATGGAAACGGCGGCAACCGAGTTGGTGATGAATGAAATCACCGAGCAACGGGCAGAATTGGCGCAAGAAATTCAAGAGAAAATGTTCACTTTCGAAGATCTTATTGATATTGATGATCGCGGGATGCAAACCTTGTTGCGCGAAGTGGCGACAGGTAACTTATTGTTAGCATTGCGTGGTGTGGATGATGCACTTAAAGAAAAAATATTCTCGAATATGTCGAAACGTGCGGCCGAAATGTTACGCGACGATTTAGAAGCGTCACCACCTGCGAAATTAAGCGACGTAGAACAATCACAAAAAGATATTTTGGCAATTGCAAAACGTCTCGCAGAATCTGGTGAAATCAACTTAGGTGGTGGTGGTGATGAGCTCGTCTAATCGTCCTCGTTTTTCGGCGACCGAATTAGAGTCGTTACGTTTGTGGGCGACACCCTATTTCGATGAAGATTCTCGACCACAGGAAATTATTGAACCGGAAATTATTGACGAGCCAGAACCACCCGCACCGACCTTAACTGTTGAAGAAATTGAAGCCATTCAAAGACAAGCACAAGCTGAAGGATTTGCGTTAGGTAAGCAAGAAGGTTATCAAGCCGGTTTTGTGGAAGGCTCTAAAAAAGGTTACGACGAAAATGTGCATCTTATCGAAGTACGGACGACGCAATTAGTGAGTTTGCTCGAAGCCTTTGCGACACCATTTAAACATCTTGATGAAAGTGTGGAACGAGCATTAGCGGATTTGGCAGTCAAAATTGCAAAACAAATTTTGCATCGAGAAATTGAATTGGATTCAGGGCAAGTAACAGCAGCAGTAAAAGCAGCGGTGGCTGCATTACCCATGGCATCGCAAAATGTGAAGTTGTATTTAAATCCCGAAGACGCAGAACTGGTCAGCTTTAATTTAGGCTTAGACGATTCGCCAAATACGTGGACGATTATTGAGGATGCGTCGATTACGCGCGGCGGCTGTAAAGTTGAAACTGAAATTTCTTATGTCGATGCCACCGTTGAAAATCGTTTAAATACGGTTTTGGAATCAATGTTTGGTGAGGATTTTGTTGCTGAGGATTTTCAATGATTCCCAAAGCAAATCGTTCCGATATTTGGTTAGAACGTTTAAAACCTTATAACGAACGTGCCGATGTGCCGCACGATTTAATCGTCGAAGGCAGATTATCGCGGATGGTTGGATTAACGTTAGAGGCTATTGGATGCCGAGCAGCTATTGGGTCGCGTTGTGAAATCGAAACCAAAAATGGACGCAGAATTGAAGCTGAAGTTGTGGGTTTTTCGGGTTCAAAAGTTTTTTTAATGCCAACGGCAGAAGTTCACGGCTTAGAACCTGATTGTCGTGTCATTCCGATGGGCAAAAATAGTTTGGCGAAAGTGGGTTTTGGTTTATTGGGGCGCGTGCTGGATGGTGCTGGAAATGCGTTAGACGATAAAGGACCCTTGCGAACAACGGCACAAGTTTCACTAAACGGCACGCCCATTAACCCATTAACCCGCAAACCGATTCGTGAACCACTGGACGTTGGTGTGCGAGCCATTAACGCAATTTTAGCCGTGGGACGCGGACAGCGAATGGGGTTATTCGCGGGAACGGGGGTCGGTAAAAGTATTTTACTCGGCATGATGACCAAATTTACCAACGCCGATATTGTAGTCGTGGCGTTAGTTGGCGAACGTGGTCGCGAGGTAAATGAATTCGTTTTAAAAATTCTCGGCGAAGAAGGTTTAAAACGGGCAGTGATTATCGCGAGTCCGGCAGATTGTCCACCGCTCATGCGGGTTCACGGTGCATTATTGGCGACAAGTATTGCTGAATACTTTCGCGACCAAGGTAAAGATGTATTGTTACTCATGGATTCGCTGACCCGTTTCGCTCAAGCACATCGGGAAATTGCTTTAGCGATTGACGAACCACCTGCAACAAAAGGTTATCCGCCGTCGGTGTTTGCGAAATTACCACATTTAGTTGAACGTGCAGGTAATGCGGACGAGGGCGGCGGTTCGATTACGGCGTTTTACACTGTTTTGGCAGAAGGCGACGATAACAATGATCCAATTGCAGATGCCGCGCGAGGCGTTTTAGATGGACATATTGTGCTATCACGGAGTTTGGCGGAATCGGGACATTTTCCTGCAATTGATATTGAAGCGTCTGTCAGTCGTGTAATGCCTGATATTGCAGATGCTAATCACTTGAAATTGGCGCGTGATTTACGCCGCTTGTATTCACTGTATCAGCAAAACAAAGATTTAATCAGCGTTGGCGCATATCAACCTGGTTCTGATCCGCGCATTGATAAAGCGATTGAAAAAAATGCAGTAATTTTGGAATTTTTACAGCAGGATATGGAAGAATCCGTCAGCATTGCCCAAAGTTTGCATCAACTCGAATTATTATTGAACTTACGTTAAAGCGAGATTCCTATGAAAAGATCAAAACGATTACAAGTGATTGTCGATATTAAAGCCAATCAAGAACAGAAAGCGTTGGAAATTTTAGGGCAATCACAGCGGCAACATACCCAAATGAAAGGGCAAGTCGAAGGTTTGACGGTTTACCGCAAAGATTACGTCGATAAATGTAATGCGTTTGCCAGTGAAGGCGTAAAAGTCTCCCGGTTAATTGAATTTCGTTCGTTTATCGACAAACTTGATATAGCAATTGTGGGTCAAGAACGGGTACTGAAAAGTATGGAACACGATGTGCATTCCAAACGTAGATTGTGGGAAAGTATGCACCAACGCACGCAAGCAATCCAAAAAGTCCGCGAATCGGCGTTAAAAGTTGAACAGAAACACGAAGACAAACGTGAACAATCCGAGCAGGATGAACATGCTTCACGCTTAGGACGTAAAAAATTGATGGGCTATGTCGCCTAACATAACGAAGAATAAATTTTAAAAGGTTATACGATGATTACTGTAACAGCTTCACCTATAAATGCTTTCACGCCTGTCGTTGATGGAGCTGGTACAACTACATTGCCGATAGTTGAAGGCGCAGCTTCACCAGAAGGTTTTTCAACTGCGTTGACTACACAATTGAATTCGCTGGTTCAACCAACAACAAATGTGGCAATGTTAACCACACCAGTAACTTCCACAATGTTGGCTGCAATTAGCACTCCACCGACAACTATGGTGACTGTTCCATTGACAGAATCTGTCCCCGTTGCTGTGCAAGTAATAACGCCGTCAACATTATCACCAACCGTTTCTACGACAAATGCGTCATCAACCAATCCAGCAACGATAGGCAGTGTAGCCGTAGCAGCGATGAGTGCGGCGGATACAGCGATTTTATCCACAGTAACGGATACGCTTAAATTTATTACGTCGGGGTCGAAATTAGGCGATACCTTGCAGACAGGTCAGTCGGTACAACTACCTGCAGCAAATTCGGCGACGGAATTAACACAGCAAAGTATGCAATCTGCTATCAAACAAGCGGCGGCAAATACACAAGTGAACACACCAGCGCGTGTTTTGGTACAGCAAATTGTGCCAGTTCAACTTGTTCAAACGCCAGTAGTGGTTTCTCCGGCTGTTGCGACATCTCAACCGTCGATGGTGCCTGTTTTAACGCAAACCGCTTCTGCATTACAGTCGCCCATATCCGCACAAGCACAAATCGTTGCCACTCCGCAGATAGTGGCAAATGAAACGCCTGTTACGTCTGCACAAACGCAAACCGTTGTCACACCACAAATAGCCATTAATGGAACGCTCGTTACGCCTACACCAGCACAAACCGTTGCCACACCGCAAATAGCTGCAAATGGAACGCCTATTACGCCTGCACCCGTACAAACCCTAGTCACACCACAAATAGCCGTAAATGGAACGCCGGTACAAACGCAAACCGTTGCCACACCGCAAATAGCCGTAAATGGAACGCC
>JAQTOX010000182.1 GCA_028713055.1 Methylococcales bacterium
TTATCGATTTCGACGTAGTTTTAAGAAATTTAGATTTAATTAGGGGCTGTGAACGCCGCGTAGTGTATGACATTATCAACGTGATTAACGGTGAAGCGACGTTGAACCAAGCCTTAATTAAAGACAAAAACTGCAATTTATTATCGATTTTACCTGCATCGCAAACGCGCAATAAAGATGCGTTGACTCTCGAAGGTGTTGAAAAAATCTTAGATGAATTGTCGAAAGATTTTAAATATATTGTGTGTGATTCACCTGCTGGCATTGAAACTGGCGCACATTTGGCAATGTATTTTGCAGATGATGCGTTCATTGTAACGAATCCCGAAGTGTCATCGGTTCGAGATTCTGACCGAATGTTGGGGTTACTTTCGAGTAAATCGCGTCGTGCTGAACGGGGCGAAGAGCCAATTAAGGAATATCTGTTATTGTCGCGTTATTCACCAGAGCGTGTTAAATCGGGCGAAATGCTCAGTTTATCGGATGTTCAAGACATTTTATCGTTACATTTACTGGGTGTAATTCCAGAGTCAAAATCAGTTCTCACCTCGTCGAACTCGGGATTGCCTGTGATTCTTGATGAAAAAAGTGATGCGGGACAAGCCTACGCCGACATTGTGGCGCGTTATTTAGGTGAAACTAAACCACAACGATTCATTGAGGACAAAAAAGGGCTATTTAGGACTCTATTTGGGAGCAAGTAATCATGAGTTTACTGGATTATTTTAGGACTTCTAAAACCAGTTCCGCATCACTTGCCAAGGAGCGGCTACAAATTTTGGTAGCTTATGAACGTTCATCAAGCAGCCAACCGTCTTATTTACCCGAATTACAAAAAGAATTACTCGTTGTGATTCAAAAATACGTCAACGTGAATAAAGATGCGATGACAATTAACTTGGAACAAAACGACAATCGAGAAACACTCGAACTAAACATTGTTTTACCCGACCCTCATCGTAACTAATGCCATGAAAAACGTGAAATTGCTAGTTGTCTTATTTTGTACTTTAGCAACGCTAACTGCGGGGTGTAGTACAAAAAAAATTCGCACTAATCCGCATACTGCCGCCGACCGTCGCACAATGGATATGGCTGAAATCGACAAGGACATTGAAACCGACATCAAAGAAAATTTGCGGGACGATGACGAAATGCGTCGTTTTTCTCATGTGAATGTGACTGTTTATAACGGTGCGGTTTTGCTGACTGGCGAAGCAATGAATGAGGTCACGAAAATTAAAATTGTTGAAATGGCGCGTATCGTGAAAAACGTCAAAATGGTACATGACAATTTAATTGTAGATTATCCGAGTGATAATTTGTCTCGTGCCAATGATCGCCGCCTTATGCAAAATATCAAACGTGCTTTGGCGCAAATTCATGATTTGCCGAATTTTGATCCATCGTTGATTCGAGTGGTTGTTGAACAAAGTTCTGTTTATTTAATGGGACGTGTGCATCGTGATGAAGGCACCATAGTCATTAACGTGGTTCGACTTGAGCCAGATATTCGTCAAATTATTACCGTTTTTGATTACCTCGACTGAAAAGGCAATCTTCTAATGATTGCCCTGTTAATTATCAGCGGGGCAGCTCTCCACATTTGAAACCTCAAAATATGCAAAAAAATCTTCCTGCTGAATTTCTAATTGCCTTAAAAAATGTTTTTCCAAAAAACGATGTTTTAACCGAACCCGAAGAATGTTGGACTTATGGCTACGACAATAGCCGTCGTCATGCGTTGCCGCAAGTAGTTGTTTTCGCCACGACGCACGAACAGGTTTTGCGAACTGTGCAATTGTGTAATGAATTTGAAATCCCTATCACGGCACGGGGTCGTGGCACAGGAACGACGGGGGCAATCGTACCGTTACACGGCGGGTTAGTATTGTCGTTAGAACGCATGAAACAGGTGTTAGATTTTTCACCCGATAACCGTTACATCAAAGTTCAAACTGGCATTACCAATCAAGAAGTCCAAGATTATGTTAAAAGTGCAGGATTTTTTTGGTCGCCCGACCCAACGAGTGCAGCGTTTTGTAGCATTGGTGGCAATTTAGCGTACAACTCCGCAGGGCCAAAAGCTGTGAAATACGGCACACCGCGTGAAAATACGTTAGGTTTGCGTGTGGTCACGGGAGCTGGCGAAGAAATGAAAGTCGGTGTTTATACCAGCAAAGGCGTGGTCGGTTACGATTTGACACGCTTAATCATTGGCAGCGAAGGGACACTTGCCATTATTACCGAAGCGACATTGAAGTTAACACCGTTGCCTGAAGCGAAAAAAACTTTGCGGGCGATTTACAAAACGGTGGGTGATGCCGCGCAAGCCGTCGCTGCTGTGATGTCGCAACCTGTTGTGCCATGTGCATTGGAATTTATGGATGGCAATGCGATTAACATGATTCGCCATTACACCGAAACGGATTTGCCTGAAAATGCGGGCGCGATGCTCATGATTGAAGTCGATGGACAAACCGAAGGGTTGGATTACGCCGCCGAAAAAGTCATGCAAGCGGCGACAAATGACGGGCTAATGTCGATGCGTTTGGCGAAAAATACCGCTGAAGTCAAAGCTCTTTGGGATACGCGCAAAGCCTTATCTCCCGCGTTACGAAAAGTTGCTCCGAAAAAAATTAACGAAGATGTCGTTGTTCCCGTAACTGAAATCCCTGCGTTAATTGCGGGTTTAGATGCGCTGTCCAAACAGTACGAATTATCGATTATCAATTTTGGTCATGCTGGAAATGGCAACATTCACGTTAATTTATTGCTCGACCCCGACGACCCAATTCAAAGTAAAAAAGCGCACGCTTGTTTGGATGAAATTTTTTCGTTAGTTCTAAAACTAAACGGTACATTATCTGGCGAACACGGCGTAGGGTTGGAAAAACGTGATTTCGTAGATCGTGAACTAGATGCCAATTCACTCAATTTAATGCGAGCCATCAAACGTCAATTTGACCCCAAAGGATTATTAAATCCTGACAAAATGTTGCCATTAGCTTAATTTTTATGAC
>JAQTOX010000083.1 GCA_028713055.1 Methylococcales bacterium
GTTTGAAGTCAAAAACATTCAACCCGAAATACCCAAAATTTCAGATGACAACGAGGATTTTGACAATCCGTTGACACCTTCAATTCGGCGTTTGTTGCGAGAACACGATTTAGATGCAAGCAAAATTGTTGGCACAGGCAAAGATGGACGTTTAACCAAAACCGATGTATTAGATGTTGTAAACAAACTAGCATTACAAGAAGCCGAAGTGATTGTGCCTGTTGTCGAATCAATCGTTTCCGAACCACTCAAAGAATTAGAACTCACCACGCCAGCCGTAAATTTACGCGCTGAACAACGTGTGCCGATGACACGATTACGTGCGAAAGTGGCGGAGCGATTATTGCAGGCACAACAAAATGCGGCGATGCTCACGACGTTCAACGAAGTGAACATGCAAAATGTGATGGATTTACGCAACCAATACAAAACTCGTTTTGAGCAAAAACATTCGGTGAAATTAGGTTTTATGTCATTTTTCGTGAAAGCCTCGATTGAAGCGTTAAAACGTTTTCCGGTTATCAATGCGTCGATTGATGACAACGACATTATTTACCACGGTTATTACGATATTGGCATTGCGGTCAGCACCGAAAAAGGGCTGATTGTTCCCGTGTTACGCGATGCAGATCAATTAGATTTTGCGGGTATTGAACAAAGTATTGTCGAATTTGGCGAAAAAACCCGCTCAGGTCGTTTAAGTTACGACGATTTAAAAGGCGGCACATTTACGATTACCAACGGTGGCGTATTTGGTTCAATGTTATCAACGCCCATTTTGAATCCACCGCAATCGGCAATTTTGGGAATGCACGCGATTAAAGAACGTCCCGTCGTTGAAAATGGTCAGATTGTCATTCGTCCGATTATGTATTTGGCGTTGTCGTATGACCATCGTTTAGTGGCTGGACGTGATGCAGTACAGCTTTTAGTCACCATTAAAGAATGTTTGGAATCCCCCGCACATTTATTGTTAAACATTTAAGGAGAAGAACGATGTCACAAATTCAAGGTTGGGCAGCAAAAAGCCCAAAACAAGCGTTAGAACTTATCACTGTTAATGTCGGCGAATTAGGCGCAGAAGACGTTGAAATCGACATCGAACATTGCGGCATTTGCCATTCTGATTTATCGATGATTAACAATGATTGGGGATTTACAACGTATCCAATTATTGCAGGTCATGAAGCGATTGGACGTATTAGCGCAATCGGTAAAGATGTGAAAGGTTTAAAAATTGGTCAACGTGTTGGCGTGGGTTGGAATTCAGGAAGTTGTATGCACTGCACCGAATGTGTGTCAGGGCAACATAATCTTTGTTCACAAGCTCTGCCAACTATTGCTGGCGGACATTTCGGTGGTTTTGCAAATAAAATGCGAGCACATTGGGTTTGGGTTTTACCGCTTCCTGAAAATCTGGACGCAAGTTCGGCTGGACCTTTGCTTTGCGGTGGAATTACAGTTTTTGCCCCCTTTTTGAATTTCGATATTAAACCAACGCATCATGTTGGCGTGGTTGGAATTGGTGGTTTAGGACATTTAGCCTTGAAATTTGCCAACGCATGGGGATGTGAAGTAACGGCTTTCTCAACGTCAGAATCGAAAATCGACGAAGCAAAACGTTTCGGCGCACACAACGTCATTACCAGTTACGATACCGATTCAATTTTAAAAGCTGCAAACTCACTAGATTTGTTGCTGGTTACAGTCAATCAACCATTAGATTGGGCGACATTGCTAAAAACGTTAAAACCCAATGGCAGAATGCACGTTGTCGGTGCGGTGCTTGAGCCAATGCCGATTCCAGCAGTGGATTTAATTTTCGGGCAAAAAAGCGTTTCAGGCTCGCCAACAGGTTCACCTGTAGCGATGGCAATTATGTTGGAATTTGCGGCGCGTCATAATATTGCACCACAAGTCGAACATTTTCCAATGAGTCAAATCAATGATGCGTTAGCACATTTACTGTCGGGTAAAGCCCGTTACCGTATTGTGTTAGATGCAGATTTTTAGTTTTATTTGTTGACGATTTTTATTCATAACAGTAAGTTAAACCCTTTTAATCACCTAATTACTCAAGAGTTTTTGATGAACGAATTTTCTAGAATTAGCCGCTTACCGCCTTACGTTTTCAACATTGTCAATGACTTAAAAGCCAAAGCACGAGCTGCTGGCGAAGATATTATTGATTTTGGAATGGGAAACCCAGACCAACCCACACCACAACATATTGTCGATAAATTAATCGAAGCTGTGCAACGTCCAGACACGCACCGTTATTCGGTTTCTCGCGGGGTGCCACGTTTACGAAAAGCGATTTGTAACTGGTATAAAACCCGTTTCGATGTGGATTTAGATTTCGATACAGAAGCAATAGTGACCATTGGTTCAAAAGAAGGGTTAGCACATTTAGCACTTGCAACTTTAGGTCCCGGTGATGTGGTACTTGTGCCAAATCCTGCATATCCGATTCATCCTTACGGCGTGGTGATTGCGGGCGCAGATGTGCGTCATGTGCCACTTGTAGCGGGTGGTAATTTCTTTGAAGAATTAAACAACGCGATTATCAACTGTCTTCCAAAACCAAAAATGTTGATTCTTAATTTCCCTGGTAATCCTACCAGTGAATGCGTGGAATTAGATTTTTTTGAAAAAATTATTGCTGTCGCCAAAGAGCATAAAATTTGGGTCGTTCAAGACATCGCTTACGCCGATATTGTTTTTGATGGCTATAAAGCCCCATCGATTTTGCAAGTTGAAGGCGCGAAAGACGTGGCGGTTGAATTTTTCTCCTTGTCGAAAAGTTACAATATGCCAGGTTGGCGTGTAGGTTTTATGTGCGGTAACAAAGAACTCGTTGCAGCATTATCGCGGATTAAATCCTATTTGGATTACGGCACATTTGCGCCAATTCAAATTGCGGCAATTGCGGCATTAGAAGGACCACAAGAGTGTGTTACCGAAATTGCTGAAATGTATCAAAAACGTCGTGACGTACTTTGCGAAGGATTAAATGGGTTCGGTTGGGTAGTCGAAAAACCAAAAGCCACGATGTTTGTGTGGGCAAAAATTCCTGAAGCCTACGCTGCAATGGGTTCACTCGAGTTTTCTAAAAAATTATTATTAGAAGCGAAAGTTGCCGTTGCCCCTGGGATTGGTTTTGGTCAATACGGCGACGATCATGTGCGTTTTGGCTTAATTGAAAATGAAAACCGCACGCGCCAAGCCATTCGTGGCATTAAAGCGATGTTTAAAAAAGACGGCGTTATTTAAGGAGAAGTTTTTGAAACCCGTAAAAATAGGTATTTTAGGATTAGGAACAGTCGGTGGTGGCGCGGCAAAGGTTCTGCAACGTAACGCAGCAGAAATCGCGCGTCGGGCGGGACGTGAAATTATCATCACTCGTGCATCAGCGAGTGATTTAAGCAAACCGCGTTTGTGCGATACGTCAAACATCGAAATGACAACGAACGGTTTTGACATTATCAGCGACCCCGAAATCGACATTATTGTTGAAACCATCGGCGGCGCGGGTGTTGTTAAAGACATGGTGTTGCAAGCGATTGAAAACGGCAAGCACGTTGTGACGGCAAACAAATCGCTCATCGCTTTGCACGGCAACGAAATTTTTGCCAAAGCTAGTGAAAAAGGTGTCATCGTCGCATTTGAAGCGGCGGTTGCAGGTGGCATTCCAATTATCAAAGCGATTCGTGAAGGTTTGAGCGGCAATCAAATCGAATGGCTTGCAGGCATTATCAACGGCACAAGCAATTTCATTTTGACCGAAATGCGCGATAAAGGTCGTGATTTTGCTGACGTATTAGCCGAAGCGCAGGCGTTAGGTTATGCCGAAGCTGATCCGACTTTTGACGTGGAAGGCATTGACGCAGGACATAAATTAACAATTTTAGCGTCGATTGCGTTCGGGATTCCGTTGCAATTCGACAAAGTTTATACCGAAGGCATTACGCAAATTACACGCACCGATGTGGAATATGCCGAGCAGTTGGGTTATCGAATTAAAAGTTTGGGCGTGGCTCGTAAAACCGAAAAAGGCATTGAATTGCGTGTGCATCCGACGTTGATTCCTGAGCGTCGTTTGATTGCGAATGTGAATGGCGTGATGAACGCGGTGCTTGTGAAAGGCGATGCGGTGGGCGCGACGTTGTATTACGGTGCAGGTGCAGGTGCAGAGCCAACAGGTTCGGCGGTTGTTGCCGATGTGATTGATGTGGTGCGTGCGTTGACCAGCGATCCAGAAAATCGGGTACCACATTTGGCGTTTCAAGCGAATGCGTTGGCGGATATTCCAGTTTTAGATTCGGGTGATTTCCAAACCGCGTATTACTTGCGTTTGCACGCTGAAGATAAATCGGGCGTTTTAGCAGACGTGACGCGAATTTTGGCGGATTGTGACATCAGTATCGAAGCGATTTTGCAAAAACCACCCGCAAAAAATGAAACGATTGTGCCGATTATTTTATTGACGCAAGTCACCCAAGAACACAAGCTCAATGCAGCGATTGCCAAAATTGAACAATTGGAAACGGTTAGCGGTAAGGTCAATCGAATTCGGTTGGAGACGTTAGGTTGACATCCTCCCCGCCCTAAACGGGGATTCCTTATTGCTAAGGAGCAGGCGTATATCATCGCTATTACCTGCTGGTTTCTGTTGCTGACGGCATTACTGCACCGTTCACTTCACAGACTAGCCCCCGATAGACCTCGGGGTGTTTGTGTTTTGTGGTGAGTCTTAACACTGTTCTCTTGGTTTTCGATGAATGTGTTTTGGTAGTCTCGAGCCTAAAGAGCTGTGCCACCACGGAACTAAAACCAGCTTCTGGTCACACTTTGGATAGATTTTGCACATCATGAAAGATTTTGCACATCATGAAAGATTCGGGATCTCGCCGCTTACATCCCCTCCCTGAACGGAGGGGTTTTTCGCTATTCGTGGCTAAATCTGAATAAATACGGTCTGGACACGCTTACAGCCTGACCTTAAACGCACACAAGAGCAAAGTTAGCCCACCGTTTTATCGTGGCTTTTGCGTTGACGGTGTGAATAAATACTAGAAAATCATGGATTTTATGGATTTTCATAGGTTTTTAGTGGTTTTTTGCGTCGACCCCGTTTAAACCTACCCTTGGTAGTTCACCTGATATTATCAAATAACGCATTTATATCTAAAACTAACCCTACCTCGCCACTTCCTAACAAGGTACAACCTGTTACACCTCGAATATGAGATAAATAACCTTGCAGAGGACGAGAGAGGATGTTGTATTGCCCAATAAGTTCATTCACTTTAATTGCAATGCACTGCTGTTGTTTACCAACGACAATAACAAACAAATGTTTTTCATCGTTCATGAGAGTCTGTTCTGCAGAAACAATTTCTTGATGACTACCTTTTAAAAACTGAATGGGAATGACTTGATCTTCTTCAAGTTTTAACATGTAACGTCCATCATTAGCCGAAACACGCATTAATCCTTCATTATCAGTGCGAACAATGCGTTGTATTCTATCGATAGGGATAATGTATTGCACCGAGTTCACTCGTACGACCATGCCATCAAGAAGTAACATGGTCAAAGACATGGTTAATGTAAAACGCACGCCGCCCCAAGGCAGATTCGTTACAAATAAATTGCCGCCTAACGGATTCAAATATTCTTTTATATCCGAAAATGCTAGTCCACCATACATCGAATCATCATTTGCCGTTGCGCCATATTCTTTATGAAAAATCATATCTAATGATGGCTTTTCATAATTCCACCCTAATTGTTTTGCTCGTTGAACAATGCGATCTAAATCAATCCCGATACCATCATCTTCAATGGTGATTTGAATATGGTCTTCATTTTCAACTAATGCGACACGCAATGAACCACGTCCATCTTTTCCTGCTGCGGCGCGGTGTTCGGGCGACTGAATGCTTTGTAAAATACAAAAACCAATTAACGCGCGTAATGGTGATTTAAGGTTTTCTAACAGCGTCATATCAAGTGATATGTCATTTCCTTCAACGGTTTTAAAATCTATGTAACGATTATTTTTTCTGGCTAATGCTTCAACAAAGGGAACTAAAGGTTTTAATAATTGACTTACCGAACGCATTCGTCCTGAAATTGCCTCTTCTTGTAACTGTGTAAGTAACACATCAGTTTGCATGCTAATTTGCACCATTTTTTCGATTTTCTCTTGCCAGAGTAAAAGCGAAAGACGAATATCGTCTTTTGCAAGCAACCATTGACCATGAGCATCGTTCATTTTGGCTTCAATTGTTTTAATCAAATCATCTTTCACGAGTTCATCAAGTAAATGTTGAACCATCGTTTGATGCGTTACCAATTCACCAATCGATTCGAGCATATTGCCAGACAATTGTCCTTGTTGTGCGGCAATGGGAATTTCTGCGTCGTTCAAAAATAATTCATCTTGTGTCGCGTTGGTAGTTTCATCTAATTCATTTGATTTTCTATCGGTTAATGTCCGCTCAATCGTTAACAAAGTTCCTGTAGGATCTAAAATAACTAAGGCTTCTTCGAGTTGCGTAGGGGTTAATGAACTCGCTAGTAGAAAATCAAATAAAGTGCGATTCTCATCAAAAACCGTTACGTTGCTAATTGCTTGGACAACTCCTGATTCAATCCAACTTAGAAAATTACACGCTAGATTTTCATCTTGTTCTAGGTCTGAACGAACAATGTAAAAATGTTCGCCTTTTTTTAAAGCTTCTGAGGCAACTTTAACGCTTTCAGTTGTGAGTACCTTGTGAAAGGATTTTGGCAAACCGAGTCGAGCTTCTATGCTTTGTGAGGAAATTGTGCCAGTTGATGTAAAAGCAACAGATGAAGCTTCTTGTAACAATTTTTCAATTAACGCCATATCAGGCGAACTACCTGAGGCGAGGCTTTCAAAAATCAATTCCATATCCGTGATGAAAGATTTTGCAATGTGCAACATCACCGTATCGGGTTTCATGACATCATTGATAATACGCGCAAATAAATCACTCAATGCCGTACATAAATATGCGGCGGTATTCAGTTCATAATGTTGACACGCATAATACACTTCACGCAGTAGCTCAGTGATATGCAGACAGTTTTCATTTATATCAAGTTCGTTTTTAATATGTTCGAGTAGTCGTCTTATGAGTATTAAACTTTCAAATACGCAGTCAACACACCATTTTTCTAAAAATGTTTTTGCACAAAAATTCGTGGATTTATTGTCTTCCGCAAGGATATTTTCAATAGCGACTAACGTTTCGTACAACCGAAATTCAAAATGATGTACGGTATTTTCAATAGGTTCACCTTGTTGTAATGCAGTGAGAAAATCTTCAGCAATTTCGACTAAATGACAAAATTCCTGTCCTTCTGCTAAGGATTTAATTTCTTGCGTAGCTTTGATAAGTTCTTCTGTATCAACGTGTGTATTAACATTTGCACTGATGTCTCGTCGTCCGAAAATAGCAAACACATGAAGTGGCTTTTGAATTTCGGCGAGGAATTGAATAATTGGATCGTCACTTTCAATGCCATTATCAGCATGATGAACAGCATGGGGATTTTCAAATAAAATCGTTAACTGTTCGACTAAGTTTTGAGCAGATTCTGTTGTAGGTGACACAATAGCTAAAAATTGACCTAATAGTGTTTGCCATTCTGCTAAACCAATTTGTTTTGCTGCAAAAAGTAATCGTGTAACGGCTTCGGAAAAATGCGACTGTAAAAGCGCAGGAGATTCGGAGAACTCTTTTAAGATATTTTGCATTTCAGACAAAATATCGTCTGCCATATTAGTGAAAAGTTCTAAATAAACAGGGTCGTCTGCTAATGATTCTGTTTTGTCAAAAATCATTGCCAATACAGGCTCTTCGATAGGTGTTTCTTCGCCACTAAAATCTCGATTAAATAAAATTAGTAAACGATCGTATAACGTTTTTACTTGTTCTTCGCTTGGATTTGATTCTGCTAAAAATACGTCAATGACGGATTTCCATTCTGGCAATTTAATTTGTTCTACAGCCAATTGAAGCGATAAACACGCATCCAAAAAATGGGGTTGTGCTTGGGTGAAATCTGTTTTGAATTCTTCAATGGCATTTTCCATAGTTTGGAAAATATCGTTTGCCATATCGGAAAAAATTTCTCGATAAACAGGGTCATTGGCTAGTGTTTCTGTATTATCGAAAATGATGGAATCAATAGCACCTTCCGCCACTATTTCCGTTGTAGTTAGCTCATTTTCGGTAAGTGGTGTTACTTCAACAACAGGTGTTTTCTTTCGTGGTTTTTTAGACGTTTTTTCAACAGGTAAATTACGACAACGCGCTAGTTTGTTCTTCATGCGCTCAACAAGATCGTTGGACATTTCTGGATTAGCGTCTTGTTGAGTTTCACATGTTTGCGACAACATGGAATGTAAAACATCGACCATTTCAAGCAATAAATCGATTAGTTCAGCATCTAACGGTACACCTTCATCACGCACTAAACCGATTAAATCTTCGGCAATATGCGCTCGTGACTCGATGACTGACAAACCCATAACACGAGAATTACCTTTAAAGGTGTGCATAGCGCGGAATAAACGGCTAATCGTGTCGGCATCTGTTGGCGTATCTTTCAGAATAAGCAATGCTTCTTCCACTGCCTCTAAAGACTGTTCACTCTCATCGGCGTAAAGCCCCCAAACCTCGTCTAATTCACTCGACATCTTTATTTCTCTATGTTTGTCATGTATCGATAATTTTTAGCTCTATCCGTTAACCTCAGAATTGAGATGGAGCATTCCATGCAATCGTTATTAAACGTAAACCTGTTGCGCGGTTTAACCCATCAAGATTTTTTTGATAGTACGTTCCATCTCTACGCCACGAACTGCCGCTAAATCAAGCGACACCGCACCAGAGGGTTTTGTGATAATTGCATCTGCACCGTATAAACGAGCTTTTGCCGCATACGGTGAGCCTTCTAATGCTACCGATGACAAAATAACAATTTTGGCTTTGGTTTTTGGTCGTGCTTGACGTAAAAACTCCAACCCATCCATTTCTGGCATTTCAATATCTAACATAATCAACGACAAATCAGGATTTTTTCCTAATTCTTCCAACGCCTTTTTGCCATTGTCTGCATTTGCCACAATCACAAAATCATTCCATTTGCTGATAATGCCTCGAATTACGTTACGCATCATTACAGAATCATCTACTATCATTACTTTGTAAGCCATTTTGACCTCTCCTAACTAATTATTGTTAAAACATTGAGGCGAAATAATTCGCCTCAATTGATTGGAAATTAGAATTTCCCAAACCCGCGCTCATCGCCATCTAATGGCATAATTTGCTTGGCTGATTTTTTTCCTGTTCCAACCGTTGGGCGGACAGGCGATACGACAGGACTTTTAATTCCACCATGTTGGGCAAGAATGGCTTGCAATTGATGTAACATTTCAGGTGTGAGACCGTTTAAATCTAATAAACCTGATGGACGTTGACGTTCACGCAATTTGAAGCGGCTTAATTCTTGTTGGGTCTGCGCTGCGATTGAGGCGAGTTCGCGTGATGCAGAAGCGAGTTCTTCTGATTGCTGACTGCCTTCGCGTGATGCAGAAGCAACTTGTCCCATGGCAATGTTAATTTGTGAAACGCCACGTGATTGTTCAACACTCGCTGTCGAAATTTCAGAAACAAGATTTTTCACTTCTATGACGTTAGCAACAATTTTATCCAGTGCTTCGCGAGTTTCCCGCGCAATGTTTACGCCATCGCCTACACGTTTAGTTGAATCTTCAATCAAATCCGCTGTTTCACGGGCAGCTTTCGCACTACGTCCCGCTAAATTACGCACTTCTTGAGCAACAACCGCAAAACCGCGACCATGTTGCCCCGCTCTTGCTGCTTCAACTGCTGCATTCAAAGCTAATAAATTTGTTTGGAACGCAATCTCATCAATCACCTTGATGATTTTGGCGATACTTTGTGCAGAATCGTTAATAGAATTCATCGCTTCAGACATCGCCTGCATTTTGACTTGCCCTTCATTTGCAGCTTCCGACGTGACGACAACCAATTGATTTGCAGAATTTGCGTTTTCAGTGTTTGCCTTCACTTGACTGTCTGTTTGTTCAAGTGCTGAGGTTACTTCTTCTACCGCCGATGATTGCTCTTCAGATGTGGCCGCCATGTTTTGAGACGAACCATTTAATTGGGAAGCCGCTTGACTGACTTGTTCAACAGTTTGAATTACTTGTGAGAACGTATCGTTCAACCCATTTAATGCACGTTCAAACGCATCAATAATTTGACGGTAATTACCTTGATGTTTACTTGCATCAACGTTAATCGCTAAATTGCCTTCAACAATCGCATTTGAAATCGCCGTTGAATCTTGAATAATCGAATTCACGGCATCGATACAAGTATTTAAGTTATTTTTCAATATATTGAAATCGCCGTTATAAGAGTCGGTGATTTTTGGAGGAATGTTACCTTTAGAAATATTATCGACGTAATTCGCCGCGACATTTAACGGATTGATCCCCGCATCCAAGGTATCGTTCACGCCTTTAACAATTTTTTGGAAATCGCCTTGGTGTTTACTTGCATCGGCACGGGTAGATAATCGTCCTTCGACGGCAGCGACCGATAACATATTGGCATCCAACACCAACGCATTCACCGCATCAATACAGGTGTTCAAGTTATCTTTTAGAATATTGAAATCGCCGTTATAAGAATCGGTGATTTTGGCAGGAATATTCCCTTTGGAAATATTGTCGACGTAATTCGCCGCCACATTTAACGGATTGATGACCGCATCCAAGGTATCGTTCACACCTTTAACGATTTTTTGGAAATCGCCTTGGTGTTTACTCGCATCGGCACGGGTAGATAACCGCCCTTCGACGGCGGCGACCGATAACATATCGGCATCCAACACCAACGCATTCACGGCATCGATACAGGTGTTCAAGTTATCTTTTAAAATGTTGAAATCGCCGTTATAAGAGTCGGTGATTTTGGCAGGAATATTCCCTTTAGAAATATTATCAACGTAATTCGCCGCCACATTTAACGGATTGATGACGGCATCCAAGGTATCGTTCACACCTTTAACGATTTTTTGGAAATCGCCTTGGTGTTTACTTGCATCGGCACGGGTAGATAATCGTCCTTCGACGGCAGCGACCGATAACATATTGGCATCCAACACCAACGCATTCACCGCATCAATACAGGTGTTCAAGTTATCTTTTAGAATATTGAAATCGCCGTTATAAGAATCGGTGATTTTGGCAGGAATATTCCCTTTGGAAATATTGTCGACGTAATTCGCCGCCACATTTAACGGATTGATGACCGCATCCAAGGTATCGTTCACACCTTTAACGATTTTTTGGAAATCGCCTTGGTGTTTACTCGCATCGGCACGGGTAGATAACCGCCCTTCGACGGCGGCGACCGATAACATATCGGCATCCAACACCAACGCATTCACGGCATCGATACAGGTGTTCAAGTTATCTTTTAAAATGTTGAAATCGCCGTTATAAGAGTCGGTGATTTTGGCAGGAATATTCCCTTTAGAAATATTATCAACGTAATTCGCCGCCACATTTAACGGATTGATCACCGCATCCAGCGTATCGTTCACACCTTTAACGATTTTTTGGAAATCACCTTGGTGTTTGCTCGCATCGGCACGGGTAGATAACCGCCCTTCGACAGCGGCGACCGATAACATATTGGCATCCAACACCAACGCATTCACGGCATCGATACAGGTGTTCAAGTTATCTTTTAAAATGTTGAAATCGCCGTTATAAGAATCGGTGATTTTGGCAGGGATATTCCCTTTAGAAATGTTATCGACGTAATTCGCCGCGACATTTAACGGATTGATGACCGCATCCAAGGTATCGTTCACACCTTTAACAATTTTTTGGAAATCACCTT